>CAZXJC010000652.1:0-4417 GCA_964640885.1 uncultured Pirellulaceae bacterium
TAATGATATTGGCAAAGGTATCAAATGGTTGAATACGGCCTTTATGGAAGACGGGGATATGCCGTAGCGCGTCGATGTCGACCGATAGGGAGGGAGCAGGTTCCGCGCCTTGCAAGGTCAGCAACGGTGAACTGGCAAACACCAGAACTACCCAGACAAGGGATCGCCATCGGTTGGTAGTTCGCAGAATCGTGTTTCTCATAATATCTTAGCTCATCGCTCGTTTGTTAGGATGTTGACGTGCTGGCGTCTCTGCTCTCAGGTGTCGGGGGCTCGGATTGAGTCTTGCGGCGGGGTTTAAAGAAGTAAGCTCGCATATAGAACATGGTAGCAATTCCCAGTACGACGAACAGGCACCCGAGGTTTCGAATCCAACGTCCCGGGTCGGCGTTGACGGTTAAAACCGACAGATACAGCTCTTCTTTTTCCGAAGTTGGCAAGACCATCTGCTCGTATTCACTGCTGCCGGGTTTCCAAGGGCCACTAAAACTCTCCTGGAACAGGCGATAGGTTTGACCGTTGACCGGGTTTGAGAATTCAACGGGGGCGTTCATGGTGATGTAAACATCATGACGGTATGAAGCAGACTGGTTCCAGAAGAGAGTTTGGCGGCTCTTGTCAAAGACCATGCTGCTCGGTTGACAGAGATCCGGCACTTGTAAGTCCTGACGATTGCTACCGAGCAAGTCACTTGACATGATTTTGGAGGTAGCCGGCGTTTCTTGAGAGTGTCTGCCAAGATAGCCACCGGGGTGGTTTTCAGATTGAATCCAGTAAAGCTGCTGGCCTTTGGTATCAATGGCCAGTCCACGGATCACCTGGTGCTGTTCTTGTTTCGTGTTTAGCTCAACGGGGGTAGTAGGCTCGAGTCCGTCGAGCCCGGCACGACGAATCTTACTGCTTTGAGCAATCTCTGTTTCAGTCCAGTAGAGTAGCTTGGTTGATTCGTCGATGGCCAGGTGATTGGGATTGCTTAGGCCAGTCATAAATCGCATTTCCGGGTTGCTACCATCCAGGTTGCACCGCCCGATCCGGCCACGACGCGTGTCGGCCCAGAAGATCTTTTGTAGTGACGGGGAGATCGCCAGACTGTCAAGGTTGGCTTCCGCCGTCTGCAATAGCATCCGGGCGTTATGGCCATCAGGGTCTGCTTCGTAAAGCAAGCTGACGGGACCACCGTGAAATGACTGTTGATCTACCCAGTACAGCTGCGAAGTTTTCGGATGTAGTGCAATCGCTGAAGGTTGCGAGAGTCTTACTGCTTCGGCGCTACCACCGCTGCGGCCAGGGTGTGGGGTAGTTTTCGGATGCTGCGGAGAGATAGTCGCGGGAGTCGCATCTGTCCAATTGTCGAGAGTCAGTCTTTGTAACTGTCGATTCAGCGGGTTTGTCCAGAGAAGCTGGTCTCCCTTGCTAGAGATGGCAATTTGCCCCTGCAACGGGAGTTGATTCGTTCCTAGTATCCCTTCGGGTGGCAAGGAACCGCTAGAGACTTTTACCGTTGAAACCTCTTGCTCGGCAACCTTGTAAGCGCGGACATGCGTTTGCGTGTTACGGTCGAGAAAATCCACCCAACTGGAAAAATGAGAGGCCTGACTGGTGCCGGGATCCAGCTTACGTTCAAAGTTTTTCAGTCGGATGCGAAATCCGATGTCAATTGCCTTGGAAGGCATGGTTACCGAAACGATGCGATTGTTTCCGGCCACTTCAATGACCTGGTTTGCTTGTGGTCTCTCCTCGGGAGTGCCGACGAAGATGCGGACCCACTGCTCCTTGACCTTTTTGTCGACGGTCAGGCGGAGCTTGGCAACAGCACGGTTTTGGACTAGAGTTTTGCCGCGGTCGAAGGGTTTGGGCAATGTCTTGGTACCAGGTTTTTTGGCGGGATGAAATTGTTGGACGTAGAGTTTTAATTGCGCGATCGGCATTTTAAAAGCTTCCACCGCTGTTTCGGGAGTTCCGTTGAGAGGAACCTCTCGGGTGAAACGAAGTTTTTTCTCTGCTCGTTTCCAATACCGGTAATAAAGTTTGTAGTCGTGAGTTTGGAAAAACTCCAGTCGATCACCAGCGCCGATCCGAGTTGCTTCCTGTTGCTTGAGCGCCGAAAAGTCAAACCACAGATCACCGTAGATTTGATTCTCGTGATCCTGGATATTCCCCTCCGGGTTATTAGCAAATAAAACCAGCTTGCTAAGCTGCTTGTTTTCGTTGTCCAAAATATGAACTACCACAACGGGGCTTTGCGGGGTTGTGACAGCTGTATCTTCGGCCCACTGGAGTTGTCCGGGAGTAGCGTTTTCGTTCTGTTTCCAGGCGTTCCAGTACTCAGCGATTTCCACCTGGAAAGAACTGTTTTCCATCGGCCGAGGGCCCTTCCCCAGGGATTCGCTAACGTTTAATACGCGGCGCTGACCATCAATGAAAAGGACGACTTGTCCTTTCGGGCTAATGTCACCTTCCGGTCCACCTGCTAGAAAGGCCTTAGTGTGGGCTGGCGAGGAGGCCATCGTGAAGACAGCACGTCCGCCCCCAAGCATTTGGCTGTCTCCCAGGCCAAAGGGATACTGCGGCTGAATTTGCCTGGGATCCATTTTTAGTTCTACTGGAATCCAACGCACAGGCCCTTTAACTGGTTTTCCGTCGGCATCCATTGTAGTCATTGCTGGTAGACTCATGCGGAATTGCAGGTTAGGAACCGAGATCTCGCGCGAGTCACTAAAGAAGTTGAGCACTTCTAATTTGACGTTGTCGCGATTGAAAACCACTTCCTTTGCTTCAGTTTTATTGGCGAGCATGAAGACATTGCCAGCAGACCATCGCAGCAGTTTCCAGCCAAAACGGCTTAGTGGGTTCACGCGAGCCAGTTTTTGCGCATCTTCCGGCTGGGTGAAGAAAAAGAACTTGTTGAAGTCTGGCCAGTTGAATGGACTGCTGGGAAAGGGAACCGGGTGAACCTGTTCTAAAGAGCTGTCTCCGTCGCTGCTGTCGCTTGACGTAGAGCGGACACTGACGTCGAACCGCAAGTCACTGCCATCGAAGGCATATCGTCCCAGTTGATCTTCGTAGATGGGCATCTGGGCATCGATGCCCTGGAACCTTCCAATCATAGCTCCAAAGAGCAAAGTCAGCAGGCCTATATGCGTAATCACAAAACCGGTCTGATGCCGCTGCCAAGGGAATCGGATGGCAGCAGCGCAGAAAATATTTACGGCTAGCAGCGCATTGAGAGCATTGAACCACCAGGTCTGGTAGACGAAGAATTGGACAGCTGCTGTACCGTATGCTCCCTCTACGAACGTGGCGAAGGCTAGTGTGGCAGCCAGGGTAAAGATCAAGACGACGGCCAGTCGCAAGGACGCACACATTTCATAAGTGCGCAGCAAAGTGCGTGTTGGAAGCGGCTGGTCAGGTTTAACGAGTTTTGGGTGTGCCATGCGTTCAATCAGATTGAAACGTAGACCGAACAGGAGGGTCGTTGTCGTGGGTCCGTGGTGGGTTGTCGTACGTCGAACGGTGCCAGCCAGTTCATTTGGTGTCGGGAGGATATTTGGCAGCGGGCACAGCGCAAGTCACGAGAACATCAGTCACTTACCGTTGATTTGATTATACCTCAGCCGGGACTTTACGTGAACTGTGAGGCAGTTTCCTTAGGAAGTGCCACAAACAAGAGGCTATCAGTCAATTTTCCCGGCTTTGATGGGGAATGGGACGGAATGCCCACCAGAAGGATAACCAAGAGAACGCGTGCTTAGCTGCCAACAAGATTTTGGATTGCTTTAAACAGCCCAATAAATAAATTTTGGACTGAATTTGAGACCGTGTACGGTTCTTGCCAACTCCACATATTGCGTGCCAGATCGATCATTGAGACACCAGTCAGAATGAGTAGCGTTAAGACAATGAACAGCCCGGATAGATTCCAGAAAGAGTAATCCGCCTCGACCGCCTGAACGGGAGGGAGTACTTCCTGTTGAAAACCTCCTGTTGCCGCATATGTTTGGTCGCCAACTTCAGCTCCCAAGTCATCCATGCCTGCATCCGGGGTCAGAGCATCCTCCTCGGTGAGCAACATTCCAGCATCCAAGGGATCTTCTTCGAACATGCGGTCTGCAATCATGGTGGCCGCATCTTCATCAAAGGCCTGTGAATCCGAGAGGGCAATCACCTGAGAACCGCTGTCTGAACTGTCGCCAAAACCTTCGTCCGATGGCGATAGTAGGAATTCATCATCTTTCTGCAGATTAGCGAAGTCTTCGGAGTCAGAGTCGGACAACAGGTCTTCGGATTCACCGGATCCCATTAGGTCCAGGATGTCACCACTCTCGCCAAGGGAAATTGCACTGTCTTCCGGAAGCCCCAGTGCGGAGGCTGCCCCCCCTGCTAATTCCAAAGGTTCTTCATCCAGCGAAATGCCACT
>CAZXJC010000653.1:0-10492 GCA_964640885.1 uncultured Pirellulaceae bacterium
GGGAAATGACCGCCAAAAAAGGACCAGTCCACAAATTCCCTCCCGCTTCACCAGGAGGAAGTCTTGACTCACCACCAAATGGCAGGAAAATCAATGGTTGGATGAAAGCAAGCAACCCGGAACCCAAGTCGCTAAAGCTGAGCTGACGACAAACGGTCCCTTCCTTTAATTTCCAGGCAAGAGCGACAAAACCGAACATGAATCACAAACACGCAATCGACTACCCGAGCATCAACGCTCCTTCTATCTCTAAGCACCCGCTCCGCTACAGGGCTTTCCCGGCATTGTTCGCCATCTGCCTGGTCAGTGCGTTGCTCGTCACGCCAGGCCTGGCCGAGGAGAAAAAGGCCTCCAAGTCTCAACAACGTCTTTCCTCAACGGTCGAATACCTTGCGGCAGACGAACGAGAAGGGCGGGGCGTCGGAACCAAGGGGCTGGATGCAGCTGCCGCTTTTATCGCCAAAGAGTTCTCTCGACTCGGCCTGAAAACTGAACTCTACAAGGGGCAACCCTTCCAGGAATTCAGCCTGGTGACCAATTCGGAAATGGGGAAGGCAGCAGAAAACCACCTGACATTCAATTCCGCGGCCAAAAAGAAATCGTCCGTCACCCTTTCCTTGGGGGAAAACTTCACCCCGCTGGCCATCGGTGGATCCGCAAAATTCGATGCGCCCATGATCTTCGCCGGCTACGGGATCACCGCTCCGAAGCTGAAATACGATGACTACGCAGACCTTGATGTCAAAGGAAAGGTTGTTGTCATTCTTCGCAAGGAACCTCAACAACAAAATCCGCACAGCCTCTTTGATGGCACCAAGCCCTCGCGCCACGCCCTCTTCGTCACCAAGGTTTCCAATGCCTTCCAGCACGGGGCAGCCGCCGTCGTCATGATCAACGACCAGGCCGAACTCTCACGCAGCCAGACATCCCGCTTACAGGCCTGGAATAAAGCCGTGGAGAAACTGGTCGCGACCCACCAGGCCTACAGCAAACTCGAGGAAACCGATGACAAGCAGCAGGCCAAGTACCAACAGGAAATCCAGGACCAGGCCAAAACGATCAGCAACCTGGGCGCGGCCTTGAAAGGCCAGGGAGATTCACTGCTTTCCTTTAGCGGTGCGGGTCTGGACAGCAAGTATCGGCAAATGCCTGTCTACTTTTGCCTGCGGAGCACGATTGAACCACTTATCAAGGAGGCCTTTCAAACCGAACTGGCTGCCATTGAAAAGACGATTGACCAAACACTGGAGCCCCAAAGCGGGCAGCTTGCTCAGTGGTCGGCTACCGGGCAAAGCTCCATCATCTCCAACCGGGCAACTGTTAAGAATGTAATCGGCGTCCTGGAAGGGGAGGGCCCACTGGCCCATGAAACCATTATCGTGGGAGCTCATTACGATCACCTCGGTATGGGCGGGCAAGGCTCGCTGGCTCCCTGGACGAAGGAAATCCACAATGGGGCCGATGATAATGCCAGTGGTACCGCCAGCCTGCTGGAAGTTGCCCACCAGTTAACACAGACGAACTTCAAGCCCAAACGGCGGATTGTCTTTATCGCCTTCTCCGGCGAAGAACGGGGATTACTCGGTAGTGCTCGCTACGTCCGCGAACCACGCTTTCCTCTCAAAGACACCATTGCCATGGTAAACATGGATATGGTCGGGCGGCTGAACGAAAACAAGCTCATTATCCAAGGCACAAAGACGGCCGATATGATGGATGAACTGATCGAGCGACTCAATAAGACGTACGAGTTCGATCTCACCAAGAAACCAGGGGGTATGGGACCCAGCGATCACCAATCCTTCTACCTGAAGAAAATCCCTGTACTGCATTTGTTCACTGGCCTGCACTCTAATTACCACCGGCCAAGCGATGATTTCGATCTGCTAAACATCGAGGGCATGGACCGCATCACCCAGATGGTAACGCACATCGTCAAGGAATTCGATGGACTCCCGAAGCGTCCGGTCTTCCAGAAGTCCGATCCGAAGCGACATGTCACCGGAGGTGGTGGCGATCGACCATATTTCGGTAGCATTCCGGATTACGCCGATAACGTGGAAGGACTTCCCCTCACCGGTGTCAGTCCCGGCGGCCCAGCGGAAAAAGCGGGCTTCAAGGCACAAGATATCATTATCCAGCTAGGCAAGTACAAGATCGGTGGCATCGAAGACTTTGACAGCGCCCTGCGGAAATTCAAAGGTGGCGACAAGGTGCCAGTCATCGTACTGCGCAAAAAGAAGAAAAAGACTCTCACCATCACGCTGGGAAACCCGCGTTAGCAAAGGCAAAGTGCTAGCAGTGCGGTACCCAAATCGGGGAAGTAATAAAGCCAATTTTCTGGCCTTTACGCATGAGCCGTTTCTCGGCACAATACCGCCCGCTTGAGTGATGACCCAGGAAGGGATCTTTAACTTGAACGATCGCGGCCCACGGATGAGGTCGCTCAATTAGTAAACAAGTCCACTTAAACTTCTCTGACAGCAAGGAGTGCTGAACGTGAAACGAATTATTTATCTTGCCGCCTGTACATTTCTATTCGCAGGCATCCTGCCGACCACGAGTCCCGCCCAGGAAGCGACTCGTTACTCGCGTGTCGCCGTCATCGACATCAGCGAGGTCTTCCAGAATCATGAGCGATTCAAGGCGAAGATGGATGAGATCAAAAAGGAAATCGAAGCCTTTGACCAGGTATTGCGTGGCAAGCGAAAACAAATCAATGATCTGATCACTGAACTGCAAGAATACAAAGCCGGCAGCAAGGCCTACGAGGACGGTGAGAAACGGATCGCCAAGTTGCAAGCTGACCTGCAGGTAGAAATGCAGTTAAAGCGCAAAAGTATCCTGACCCGTGAAGCCGAGGTTTACCACCGAGCCTATGGCGAGGTACTGGCCCAGGTTTCATCATTCTCGCAAAGGCACAATATTGACCTGGTATTACGCTTCGACAGCAAGCCCATCGACCCTTCTAAACGGGATTCGGTCTTAAAGGGTGTTAACCGAGCGGTCGTCTACCAACGGAGCATGGACATTACCAAGTTCATCCTGGACAACCTGAATCGTGGCTTACCACCACAGAACCTCGGAGCACGTCCCGTACTGCCGTCCAAGCCTGGAACGCGCTAAACGAGACAACACCGATTTCGTGCCTGCCCGGCGGCGCAGCTGCCGAGCAGGCGCAGATCTGGTGAAAGCCTGACCTGCCTGGGAAACCCTGCTTCTGCCCTCTTAAGTTAACGTTTGGATCACCTGCCTGATGTCACCTGTGCTCGACCGTTCGACACGCCAGCAAAGTACCCTTGTCAACTGCGCCACCGTATCGGGTTTTGGATACTGGAGTGGCGAGGACGTGCGGCTAGATTTCCGGCCAGCTGCAGCAAACACGGGTATTACATTCGTGCGCGAGGACCTGCCAGCTACACCGCGAATTCCTGCACGCGTTGATTTGCGAGACGACAAGCCCTTGCGCACCAACCTGAAGCTAGGCTCCCATGGTGTTGAAATGGTAGAACACGTCATGGCGGCTTTGGCTGGTCTGCAAATCGACAACTGCGAGGTATGGACCACAGCCAGCGAAATGCCCGGCTGTGACGGCTCGAGCCTTCCTTTTGCCAAGGCATTGCAGGCAGCCGGACGCAAATTACTATCAGCCGCAAAACCAAGGTTTATGGTCAGCGACGTTGTGCGCGTTGGCGACAACGAATCCTGGTTAGAAGCCCGCCCGGCAAGCCAGGGCATGACCGTGGAATACCACCTTGATTACGGCGCAGAGTCGGCGTTAACCGCCCAGTCCGCCTGCCAACTGGTCAACAGTACTTCCTTCCTCGAGACGCTAGCTCCCGCTCGCACCTTTATCCAGCAACGCGAAGCGGATCACCTCCGCTCACTTGGCTTAGGACTGCGCGTCACAAACCAGGACCTGTTGGTGTTTGGGCCAGAGGGACCCATCGACAATCATCTTCGTTTTGACGACGAGTGTGCTCGCCACAAAGCCCTGGACATGGTGGGGGACTTAGCCCTTTGCGGTGTGGAACTGGTCGGACATTTCATCGCTCACCGTAGTGGCCATCGGCTCAACGCCGAACTAGCTGGCCGTTTGCGTGAACTTTACGAAACTACTACTGGCGAACAACGAATCGCATCCTGACGAGAGCTTACTTGTGTTTTGAATTACATCTCTATTAGCTGAGACATTATGGCAACTAACATTTCGGACCAGGCTGCTGTCGACCCGCGTGCCCAACTGGGCGACGATGTCGAAATCGGACCTTTTTGCATGGTCGGACCCGACGTCACCATCGGGGCAGGCAGCCGCTTAATGAACAACGTTACGCTCACTGGACGGGTCACCGTCGGAGAAAACAATCAGTTCTTCCCTGGCGTGGTAATCGGGGCAGCCCCGCAGGACCTAAGCTACGAGGGGGGTGACACTAGCGTTCAGATCGGTGACCACAATGTCTTCCGCGAAGGTGTAACCGTCAATCGCGGCACGGAGAAAGAAGAGGGCCTGACCACTGTCGGCAGCCACTGCTATTTCATGGCCTGTGCCCATATTGCACATGACTGTCGCGTCGGCAGTTGGGTCGTAATGGCCAATGCTACACTGCTCGGCGGCCATGTCCACGTGCATGACCACGCTACCTTTTCCGGAGGAGCAGCCGTACATCATTTCGCCTCCGTCGGCAGTTACAGCTTCGTCAGTGGTTTAAGCCGTGTCTTACACGACGTACCCCCGTACATGCTGGTCGACGGCGTTCCAGCCCGTCCCCGCTGCATTAATGTGGTAGCACTCAAACGCAACGATTTCACCTCGGATGACATCCGCGCGCTGTCCGAAGCGCACCGGGTGCTTTACCGGGCCAAGGTAGGCTTGGACCATGCCCGCGAAATCCTGCGGGCTAACGGCAACCTAATACCATCAGTTAATCATCTGCTCAGTTTCGTTCAAACTCAGCAGGAAGGGCGCCATGGGCGTGCCCGTGAACGCAGGAGAGCCGCGTGACACAAATCAACATTGCTGTAATTGGGGCTGGCCACCTGGGACGCATCCACACCCGCCTCTTGACCGAACAACCAGCTTACAATGTCGTGGGCGTGGTCGATCCAGTCTACGAAGCGCGCCAGCAAATAGCGGGCGATCTAGGCGTACCCGCTTTTTCTGATATCGGGCAGCTACAAGGGCATTTGGACGCAGCGATCATTGCGGCGCCGACCCACTTGCACCACCAAATCGCTATGCCGCTGTTACAGCAGCCAATGCACCTGTTCGTGGAAAAACCGATTGCCGTCAACGTTGAGCAAGCTACCGCCATGGTACGAGCCGCTCAAGTCCACAAACGAACACTCCAGGTGGGCCACGTCGAACGATTTAACCCAGCCTTCACGGCCGTCCGTGACAGCCTAACAACGCCACGATACCTGGAAGCTGTCCGCACCAGCGGTTTTACAGGGCGTTCCACCGACATCGGAGTCGTCCTGGACCTGATGATCCACGATCTCGATATCGTCCACAACTTAACTCGCAGCCAACTCATTAAAATTGACGCTATCGGCATGACGCTGATCGGACCGCATGAAGACATGGCACAAGCACGACTGCAGTTTGCCGATGGATTTGTGGCCAATTTGAGCGCCTCACGAACAAGCTACCAGGCCCAACGAACGATGCGAGTCTTTACCACTACCGGCTTCGTGTCGTTAGACTTCACCGCCCCGAGCGCCACCCGCGTCACAGCCTCCGACCAACTGCTCAACGGCAAGATCGCACCAGACCAACTCGGTTCGCTAAAAGAAACTCTCTTCCAGGATCTCTTGCCAATCGAAGAAATTGAAGTCCAAAGCAGCAACGCTATCCTGCTTGAACAACAACAGTTTGCCCGCGCCATCATGCATGGCGAGCCCGTCGAAGTACCCGGATGGCAAGCCCGTAACACGATGGCCGTCGCCGAACAAATACTTGATAAGATCGAAGAGCACCAGGCTCAGAGCGGTCGCAAACGGCCGGTCGAACCCGGCATCCTGGAGACGCTCACGCGCCCGCTGTCACCTCTCGACTCGGAAACCCCACGTCGCAAAGCGGGTTAGGCTGCGCTTCCAGCAGCGCTAAGCCAAATCTCGGTCCTCGAACATCACCAGGGCCAGCAAAACGGCAATGATCGTATAGATCAGGCAATAGACGAACGCCCACGCCAGGTAGGCTGACGGAACGGCAACCCCCGCTGCTACCGCCGCCTGAATATTAAAATGATCCAGGTTTGGAAAAACAGTTGCAATCAACTGCCCGAAAAATCCCACGATCGGAAAACTGCCCATAGAACTTTGCACGATCATCGGCGTCAAATGCCCGAGGGCATAGATGGAGAGGCAAATTGTAAAGTTCGCCAAGAGTGGCAATCGCGTCGAAATTGCGACGCTCAAGGCCGCCAGCACCAGTGTTTCCATAAAGGCCAGGGCCAGGCCGGGGACTACATGCATCATTTCCTGGAAACAGACCTGCCAGGGCGGGTTCGCCTGTGTGTTTTCCTTGGCATCGAAGATCGGCTTATATGCCACCACTAACAAAAAGACCACTCCCAGCACAATGAACATCAGCGCCACTGTCCAGGCAATTCCGACAAACTTGCCAAGAACAAACGAACGTCGCGTCAACGGCTTGGAAAGGACGGTTAAGGCGGTGCGCCCCTCAATCTCTTCCGAGACTGAAGTACTGGCCGACCATAAGGCTAACAAGATACTCAACACCATGATCAGCGTCAGACCCGTGTCCTTGAGCATCTTAATGTCTTCGCCGAAGGTATTGTACGGAATCCAGATAAAGAGGATCAAAGCCAGCGACCCGATGCCCAAGAGCATCGAGAACAACGGCTGGGCAACCTCGGACTTATAAGTTGAAAGGGCAACGGCTGAAAGTCGTGGAAAGGCAACCCGCTGGACAATATAAATCAACATCAGAACCACCAGGCAAGCTGCCGTCCAGGGAATCACCCAGACCTGGGGATAAACAAGCAACGTCCTCACTCTGGCTGAAACTTTTGCTGGCGAATCCCCCATGTTGGCAAAATACAGTGACTCAACGCGCTGGTCAGACTTCGTTCCTGCTAACAAACCCGCCAGCGGGACCGTGTAATCTTCATCCGGCAACACCTCTATGGACTGCCCAAAGGATTCGGACGTAACCAGGTCTCGAGTCACGATTAGCCGTTGATCCGTATTAATCACCAGCGACGCAACCTCGTTAACGCGAAACCGAACCTCTCGCTGTTGCAGTTCCGGGTTCTCCGCGTCAGGATCACCACTCTCCAGCGCAAAGCTATACGTCTCGGTCCCGACAGCAGTAATACGACCGAGGGTTTTGATAATATCCAGGGGATTTTCCGTAGCAAAGAACCCCATGAATCCAAAACCTGCCAGGAAGGTAGCGGCGACCAGCACGGGCCACAAAACACCCTCGAGGAGAGCCAACGGCATCTCGGCTACCGTCCGTCGCCAGACGAGCATCACCGTGCCAAAAACACCCAACCAGAGAAAGACCATCGCCGGCAACGCCAGACTGATCAGGCTACCGAGAGCCCGTAGCGAGCTGCCATCCGCAGCTTCGGTCAGCGCGGTCCACCGAGTCACACCCAAGAACACGGTTGCAGCACCACCGACTAACAGCGTCACTAGCGTTGTCCAACGCAATGCTCGGGGACGGTCCCCGGCCAAACGCCCGAGGAAGCCAACGCGGGAAAGAATTGCGGCCGCGGCCCAAATAAACAAAAACAATAAGAGCCCCAGAAAGACGCCCACTCCCAACAACCACAAGGGTGTTAACCAGCTAACTAGTTTGGGTGGCATCGCCAGTAGCAGCGGTAAATGATTCATGATTTCTCTTTAAATCTCAACAATCAATTCAGGCCACGGAAATAACTTCTAAATACGCTCCCTCTACCATCTTGGTTCGTCGATATAACTCAGGCAACTGAAATGTTTTACACGCGGATTGAAAAACCGGCGAACTCTCCCGTCGCCGCTTGCGGATGCTGCTGCTCTCGGGTAATTGCAGAACCCATACCCGAGCGAATTTGCTCCAACAAATCCTCAATATCCGCCTCAACGCCCTCCACAATCACTTCAACAGACCCATCAGGCAAGTTCCGAACATATCCCGTGACCGGCAAACGTTTCGCAATCGTAGCTACCCGATAACGGAAGCCTACCCCTTGGACGCGGCCTTCGTAGACCTGGCGTAATCGCTGGTAAAGATCTGCCTGATTCACTTAACGCTCTCCTGAATAGTCACTTACTGCAACAACCTGGTCTCTTTCAGCTAAGTATAAACGGCCCCTGCCGGGCATTCCATCATTTCGCAGCACCACAAGGCTGCCGACCCCCGTTTGAACTTGACCTGGCAGCCCAGATTCCGTACTTTTGCCCCGCTATGAAATCGGTTTCCCTCGCACTGCAAACGCTCTTCTTGTTAAGCTGGATGCTAACGGTCGGCCCTGCCTCAGCCCGCCCCCCCTTAGGCGGCCCCAGTCCTGGCATTCTCGCGCTGCACAATGGCCAAGTTATAACAGGTAAGATCCTTCGTGACGGTGACCGCTACGTAGTAACGCTCGGTGAGTCAGCCACTATTCGTATCCCCGTTACTGCCGTCGAATTTCACGGAAACAACCTTCGGCATATCTACCGGCTAAAAGAAGCGGCGGTCCTTTCCAATGACATCAGTGGCCAACTGCGCCTTGCTCAATGGTGTATTCGACAGGGACTTCTCGCCGAGGCCGAACGCTTGCTGGAACGAACAACTCCACAGCGAAACTTTACTCAGTGGTCAGATCTACAACGGCGACTGACACTAGCGCAACGGCCAACGGTAGCAACGTCCGCCACGCAAGCCATCGCCGCTGTCGGTAAACCGCCACCACAACTCGAACAACTCCTGGAAAATATTTCCACTTCCAACTTGCAACAATTCACCAGCTTTGTGCAGCCGTTGTTACTTAATCGCTGCAGCACTGCCACCTGCCATGGCGCCCAGTCGAAGAGCTCCTTCAAACTGATCAAGCCTTCCCGCGGACGTGCCATCCCAACGCGTTACACACAGCGCAACCTTTACAACACCTGGCAAACCCTCGATCCCCAAAAACCCGACCAAAGTCCTTTGATCAACATCACCACAGCCCCTCACGGTGGGGCTATAGCACTTTTTACTCAACGCGAATGGGATCAATACCAGCGACTGGTCACCTGGGTCCGCCGAGTAACGCAGAAAAGCTCTCCGCAAATCCCGCCTGGCATTGAACAGCCCGCAACGGTTCTGGCCCAGCCAGGTCCCGCCTCCAGGGGCACTTCCGCCGATAGCGATAAGGGGAGTGAAGACGTGAACCTCCTGCAGGCAGCCTCCGTGGAGGCCGTTCTTAAAGCGCCTCTTCTACCAGAGGGACAAAAGAAGCCACTGCTGTCACGCGAAGCCCCTAAACGCTTGCCGGCTACGAGCGACCCGTTTGACCCCGAAAGATTTAATCGCAGGTTCCATGCCACGCGTTTCGAGCAACCCCAACAACCAACTGCGCCGAGACGCAAAAAACCAGAGCCAGCAACGACGACTACCAACAAAGATCGCTCAACCGTCAAAGAGCGATAAAATCTCACCCCGTTCCATGGCCTCCAGGAAATGTCGATTGCTTTCTAGCAGGTCAGTCGACTGCATCAATTCCCGCACCCCCATCCAGCCAACCCACTGCACTTCCTTAAAATTGGGCTGGCAGAGGTCACCTGCCGACAACTCCACTCGCCACCAACTGAGCGCCACGTCCCAAGGGGTCACGCTCCTCCAAACTAGCTCAAGAACTTTCCCGGCCAGACCCAATTCTTCGCGCAGCTCACGGATAACCGCCACCTCCTCGGTCTCGCCTGGCTCTATTTCGCCACCGGGAAAGCAAATTTTTCCCGGCGCAATGACGTCAGATCCGCGTTGGATCACTAAAAATTGGCGATCCTTACAAATCACGGCGACCACGCCGTTTGAACGAGAATCGGCATTGGTGGTATTATGAGGCGACATGATCAGGCAAATGATTCCGGTCAAGCGGTTTTGCAGGCGGAAAAAACATCCACTCTGGCAGGATTGGCCCTTTTCTTGCGTACCAATCCGAGCATAGCTCGGATACAATGGGCTATAACATGATTGTCGTCGAAAAACCAGCCGTTCGGTTTTTTGGCTACACGAACACCGACCGGAACTACCCCCCATGTCAAATGCACCCCAGGATCAACAAAACCCAACTCCGCCTCGACGTGGCGGCATGAACCTGTGGTTCTTCGTCATCATCCTGGTAGCTATCGGAATGTTCTATATCTCGGCCTCCAACACGGCCGACCAAATCGACAAAAGTGCGTTTGAAACCTATGTAACTGGAAAACGGGTGGAGCGAGTCGACATCGGCGACAATCGCCTAACAGGGAAATTTATTGACCCACCTCCACTCAAGCCTACGTCACCTGACGGCTT
>CAZXJC010000654.1:0-6694 GCA_964640885.1 uncultured Pirellulaceae bacterium
GTGCAACACAATCACCGTTAGGGTCCATGGCCGCGCCGGACATGGCGCTCGGCCTCATGAAGCCCGTGATCCGATTGCAGCGGCAGCCCAATTTTTGACAGCCGTCTATCAAACAGTCCCCCGACAGACGGGCGATGACAACACGGTTGTCGCTTCCTTTGGAGAATTTCGCGGTGGGCAAAACGCCAATGTTATTCCAAACCAGGTAACGCTACGCGGCACTTTGCGGACACTGACAGCAGCCGCCCGGCAAGACGCCCAGGAGAAGATTAAACAACTGGGCCAGGAAATTGGACTGCAGACGGAAACCCGCTTTGAAATCGATTTTGACCGAGGGTGCGAATCGGTAAAAAACGACCCGTCCCTCGTGCAACTGCTGGCTACGGCTGCGACGGAAGTCCTCGCAGATGACTCGATTGAATCGATTACCGAGCCAAGCATGGGAAGCGAGGACTTTGCCTTTTACTGTCAACAAATCCCGGCGGCCATGTTTCGGCTAGGAAGTGCTTCTGGCAACGAGAACAATTTCCCACTCCACTCTGCTCATTTCGACATTACAGAAGAATCTTTGTTGATCGGGGCGAAAATCATGGCACATGCTGTCATACTATGGTCAGCTCCTGATTAATATGGTTTTCGCTGCTGGGTCTGTTACCTCATGCAAGACTTTCAATTCACTTCCAACAGCAAACCGACGATCGGCATCGAACTGGAACTGGCATTAGTCGACGAAGACTCAATGAAACTTTCCAGTTCGATTGGCACCGTCCTGGACCAACTCGGTCCGGGAAACGATTACAAGCCCGAACTCATGCAGTGTTGCTTGGAAGTCATCACCGGGGTCTGCAACAATGTTGAGGAAGCGGGGGATGATTTACGAGAAAAACTGACCCGCGTCGAACAAATCACGGATAATAACGGTCTCCGCCTGTGGTGGGGCGCCACTCATCCGTTCTCTCCTTGGCGAGATCAGCAGGTCACTCCCAACGAACGATACAACAATCTCGTCGATCTCTTGCAGGAAATGGCGCGGCGGTTGGTAACGTTCGGGCTGCACGTCCATGTGGCTGTTGATTCCGGGGACAAAGCCGTCATGATCTGTGACCGCATGATGCAACATTTGCCAACCTTGTTAGCCCTTAGCTGCAGCAGTCCTTTTTGGGAAAACCGTCGTACCGGCCTTAAATCTCACCGCTCAAAAATCATGGAAGGCCTGCCGACCGCTGGTTTGCCAACGCTAATGCGCAACTGGAGCGAATATGTCTGGCTCGTTAACCACATGGTGAGCACCGGGTTCATCAATACCATTCGGGAAATCTGGTGGGATATTCGTCCTCATCACAGCTTCGGCACGGTGGAGGTGCGAGTCTGCGACATGCCGGGAAACCTGGATGACGTATTAGCGCTGGCAGCCCTTATTCAATGCCTGGTCCAAGCGCTTTCCGATGAAATCGACCAGGGAACCTATCAGCATGACTGTCATCCGATGATGGTTAGACAAAACAAGTGGCGTGCCTGTCGCTACGGTACCGCAGCACAACTGGTGAACTCTTACACGTTCGAGGTGCAATCAGTAAGCCAAATAACGAGCATGCTGATTGATCGCCTGGGACCGACGGCTGAAACACTCGGCTGTCTCAATTACCTGCAACAGGTCCAGTCCATTGCAGACGGACCAAGTTGGGCCGACCGCCAGGAAGATATCCTGGAGAAGACTAATTCTCCCGAAGAAATTGTTCGCCAGCTTACAACCCAGTCACGCATGTGCACTTAAATATCGTTTGGTCCTGTTTTCTCAATCCTTTTCTCCAGGCTAGGAAAATGAACATGTTATCCCCCGCAAGCAGGCAAACTCTGGCCGCTTTCCTGGTCGTAGCTGTCGTTTGGCAGACACCGACCATTGCCCGTGCCAACAATAACTACTTCCTGCCAGGTGACAGTTTTTTTCACACGCTTTTGACCGAAGCAGTACTGGCAGACATCGAGAAGTCAAAAAGTCCCGTGTTTAAGTACAATCGTCCGGACCACCTGGATTCCTACCTCTGTGGTTATGCTGGTTTTGAGCAATTGCAGGTAAAAGAGATGTCACCTGCCATCAAAAAGAACCTGCAATCGCTCTATCGACACTTGCGAGGAGAGTATCCTTTGCGGATCGAACTGGTTCCGGAAACCAAGTGGGTCCGTACGGAAGAAGATGGCGACGTGGAAGTCAAGACGGGCAAGATACTGCGCCGCGAACTGAATGGGTTCAGCATGTTCTTCTACAATGCTGATTTTGACGCCAACCGATACCGCCTGGGACTCAAGTACAACGAGAACTGGTTAGAAGAAGTGGTCGCCTTTGGACACAGCCGCGAGCATGCCCAATTCGAATTTTTCGTTCGTGAAGAAAAGGCGATCCTGTCAGACTGGCGAGATTGCCGGCTGGTCAAACCGCTGGACGTGACCTCACCTCCGATCAAGGTACGGCGATCCAGCAATCCACTACCCCCCATTACTCTCAAGAGTAAGGTGCGCATCTTTATACTTCCAGAACGCAAATTTAGCTCGGCCTTCGACCGCAGTGACTTCATTTACGAGGTGACCGAGGCAGGCGTCAAGTTGTATGGCCCGGGTGGTGCTGGCAAATGGAAAATACGACCCTATGACGAGGATCTGAAAACTTCATCTCCACTGGGAAAGGGTGGCTTTTTTCGTATTGATTCCAAGTGAAAATTGCCACCAACAGTTAAAATCCGCGCAGAAAAAAAGCCACTTCCAGAGCCTGGTACCTGAAAGGCACCAACCCGGATGTGGCTTTCATGACCCCGACGGGACTCGAACCCGTGTTGCCGGCGTGAAAGGCCGGAGTCCTAGACCGCTAGACGACGGGGCCGCCACACCTTCAGTTTTGCAACGTAGGGTGCACGTCGTATATACCCCCCAGAGGATTCAAACGTCAAGTGGGATGTGCCAGGGAGACCGGTTAGGAAATGGTTACGATCAGCAAGAACAGGTCATCCGAGAGTAAAAAACCACTGCGGACATCGAGACAGAAGCCTTCAGAGGGACAGCCAAAACGGGAACCACACCCTATGATCATCCCGCTGCTATGAACGACGAGAGGCTGTTATTCGCTCTCTTCGGCAGCGTCCAGTTCTGGAGAGGCGACCTCATTTTGGGTCGCTTCATTCTGCTGGATCGCATCGTAGACTTCACGACGATGAACGGGCACTTCCTTAGGAGCTTCAACTCCCAGGCGCACCTTGTCGCCACGAATCTCGACAACAACGACGGTAATGTCATTATTAATGACAATACTCTCGTTTTTCTTCCGAGACAGAACTAACATGTTGCATTCCTTTGAAACGTAACTAAGACCGCTGCTTCCCAACGATCTGAAAGACTCCCGCAAGTGAACTAAAACAGCCAGAGCCACAAGGAAAATCACGCCAAAACCACCCCGATAGGTGGATACCTGACGCCAATCCTCCCATCCACTCTACGCCCTCAGACAGGGGAGTCAAGGAACGTCCGGAGTCCCAGCAAGAGATTTTGAGAGGTTTTTCATCCGCTTTGCTTAGAATACCCTTTTCCGTTTAAGTCAACCAAATTGAAAAACTCACCCAAAAGGGCTGATTGAATCGGATAAAACACTGTAAATATATGCCATAAAAAGATTTATGGTTTTTCGTTAGGTTGCTTGCGGAAGTCAGCATCAACTCTATAATGACACGCACTCAGAGTAGATGATGCTGATTTACCAGCAAACATCGGCAGGGGGAAAACAGCTCTTGTGGGGGGTTAAGCCATCACCAGGCACCTCATTGCAAGATTTGGCTCCCCTATTGGGAACTGCCAAAGATAAAGGAAAAGGCTTCCATGCGAGAATGGCTTCGGAACATCCTGGTAGCGATTAAGACGGTTACTGACGGGTTGAAGGTGACCCTGCGTTACTGGTTAATCACGTATCGTGCTGACCGTGGTACGTTTACGGAGCAGTTTGAATACCCAGAAAAGCCTGTTCCGGTATCTGCACGCTACCGGGGCTTCCATCGCTTTGACTTAACCACCTGTATTGCCTGTGACCAGTGTGCGAAAGCCTGTCCGGTGGACTGTATTTATATCGGTAAAGAGCGGGTCACTGAGGGCAAAGGGTTTGCGGTAACGGGTTTTACGATTGACTATTCTAAGTGCATGTTTTGTGCACTCTGCGTCGAGCCTTGTCCGGTAGACTGCATTTTCATGGGTGCCACCCATGACCTGAGTTGCTACAGTCGAGACGGTTGTCTCGTTGATTTTTCACGTTTACCAACCAATGTGGCCTGGGGACGATCAACCTTAAATCCAGTTGCGGTATCAAATTCGAAATTGATTGTCGATCCGGTACACACAGGCCCGAACCAGGCTTAGTGCTACCTCCGGAGCGTCAAATTTGCTGTAAAACACTAATTATTAAGTAGTTTCAGTGGCGGTCACCGATCGGAGGGAGCCCAATTCAGACTGGGTTAAAGCCATGTCAACGTCAGAGAAAACTGCCAAACTCTTCACCGTGGAAGAAGCTAACGCAACTTTACCACTGGTCCGCGCTATTATGCAGGATTTAGCGGGACTTTCTCAGGAGCTCGTGGAGAAACGGCAGCGTTTGGACCATTTGCTAGGGGACCGTGAGGTCGAGGCAGGAGATCCTTACGGCGAGGAGTTAGCACAAATTCAGGAAGAACTGGAACGAGAAATCTCAAAACTGCAGGAATACGTCAATGAACTTCGTGTGTTGGGTGTAGAACCTAAGAATGGGCCCGACGGTTTGATTGACTTAGTCGATTTTCCCGCTGAAATAGAGGGTCGTCGGGTTTATCTTTGCTGGCGTTTGGGCGAGCCAGAAGTCTCTTTTTGGCATGATATTGAAACCGGATATGCCGGTCGTGAAGCGATCCCCACGGCAAGCGTGGCTGATACTGGTTCCGGATCCACGGGAGACCTGGGTACGGGCTAGAGACGGCTCGTTTTTTCGAACTGGCCGGGGGCTATCTTGCAAAGAGTCGCTGCACCTCTAAAATGCTCTTTTGCACTATTTTATTCCGGCCTTTACATCATGGTTGCTGTCCTCGATAGAGACAGGCTGCAACTAGTGGCCGGTTAGTTTTGTCTCTGATTTTTGTTGAGACCTGTCCAGATGTCCACGGCCCTTGAGTCGTCACTAGGAATCGTTGCTTACCTGGTCCTCTTTGCGGCCGTCGGTATGGTGTTCCTATTCGTAAACTTACTCGTAGGGTGGCTACTGCGCCCCTCCAACCCGAACGAAGAGAAGTTAGAGATTTACGAGTGCGGAGAGCGGACGATCGGTTCGAGCTTTGTGCAGTTTGACTTACGCTTTTACGTCGTCGCCTTGTTGTTCATTATTTTCGACGTGGAAGTTGCTTTTTTCTTTCCCTGGGCAACCGTCTTTGGGAAAGCCAATGACTTGCACGACATGGCACAAAGTGACAACGTCGTTGTCGTAGAAACGATAGACGATTCCCCCTCCGTATTGAGTAACGACGCCAGTTACCTGTACCGAGAACTCGGTATCAAGAATGCTCGCTTGCCGTTAGCAGGAGCGACCAACGCGAGTGAGGGGCAGGCCCTCGTCCCGGCCAGCCTGCGAGGCCACGAAGACATAAAAAAGGCAACGTCGCTGGCAGCCAAGAACAAGGAGGTAATGCAGCGCGGAGCCAAGCAGTTGGCCTGGGTCACGACAATCGACATTGCCGTTTTCTTTGCAATCTTGCTAGTGGGCTTTGCCTATGTCTGGAAACGGGGTGATTTGAACTGGGTCAGAGCCATCGGTACGAACCAGCCGGAACCGCAATCCTGACTCGAAAGAAAATCCTTAACTGAGGCGCTAAAGCAACAGAACGTTACTCAACGACACCTCAATCAAGAATCAAGTTACACAGAGACCAAGCGATGAATGAACCATCACTACTTGACCAGTTAAACAGTCGTTTCGGTGAGCAGTTGGTCGCAACTGAAACCGAAGCGATCGACCCCTGGATTGAAGTTACGCCAGACAGCCTGGTCGATGTTTGCCAGTATCTGAAAGAGGACGCCCAGTGGCAGCTGGACTTGCTCAACTGTATTACGGCGGTCGACTACTTGCATACCGATCCCAAGAAGGCGGCCAAGGTGGACTGGGAACCGCACCTGGAACTGGTCTATCACTTATCGAGCACGAAAACAAAGCAAACGCTGGTACTGAAGGTTAAATCACCTCGCTGGGCAAACGAGGGCGAGGGGAATGACCAGTCGCAACAGCTTCCAGAAATCCCCTCGGTCACTTCTGTCTGGCGAACAGCCGACTGGCATGAGCGGGAAGTTTACGACCTGTCAGGAGTTCTCTTTACAGGCCACCCCGATCTGCGACGGATCCTTTGCCCAGAAGACTGGGTCGGTCATCCGTTACGAAAAGATTACGAGATGCCACTGGAATACCACGGGATACGGAACCGGTAGCAACGTTTAGGATTTGATAACTTTACGACAACTGCACCCAATACCCGGGGACGAAGAAAGTAAACGATGGCAACCAAGATTCAAGACGATCAGCGAATCATTGAATTTGATGTTCGCACTGATGAGATGCTGATCAACATGGGACCTCAGCATCCCAGTACCCACGGGGTACTGCGCCTCGTGCTACGAACCGACGGTGAAATTGTCTCGCAGGTTGAAC
>CAZXJC010000655.1:0-2719 GCA_964640885.1 uncultured Pirellulaceae bacterium
GACACGTACGGCGGCGCGGTGGGCACGTGGGACGTCACCGCGATCACCGACTTCAGCTTCGGGGCGACATGGGGCCTCTTCGCCAACCGCGCCAACTTCGACGAAGACCTGACGGGGTGGGACACGAGCGGCGTCACCGACATGGACTGGATGTTTTACGAGGCGAGCTCCTTCAACAGCCCGCTCCCAGCCGACACGAGCAGCGTCGCCGACATGAAAGCGATGTTCTATGGCACCGACGCGTTCCACCAGCCGCTAACCTTCGACACGGCCAGCGTCACCGACATGAGCTACATGTTTTACGCCGCAGCCGCGTTCAATCAGCCGCTCGCCCTCGACACGGGCAGCGTCACCGACATGAGCGCCATGTTCCGCGCCGCCGCCGTGATCAACCAGCCGCTCGCATGGGACGTCAGCAGCGTCAACACCATGGGTTCCTCCATGTTGTCGACCACCGTTAGTTCAGACAGAACCCTCGTGCCAAGCGCTGGGCCCAATGCAAACCTTACCTATTTGGGCACGGATTGGACCATGAGGAAGGGCAGTCTGAGCTTCGACCCGAGCAACCCGGGCTCGTTCGTCATCGTCTTCACCCCGGACGGCGGTACCAGCCAAGGCCCAGGCGGCGCGCGCTGCACTCTCTCGGGTGCTGACGGCACGGAGTGCGGCGGCCTCACATCGCGCGCAGCTGGGCCCAGCGGCACAGGATGGGCGCCCGGCGATGGCGCGCCGGTGTCCGACTACGACTGGCGCAACCAGATGGCGCTGTCGATTTACAAACCGTGGGTGGACGGCGGCACCTCCACCAAGATGAGCCACGGAGCCGTGGGCGCGGCCGGCATCACGTGGTCGAACTCGGAGGTTGAACACGCCGCGGCACTCACCAAATGGGGGCTGCGCGTCGACCCGGCGTACTCTCAGGCGGGGCAGGCGCGCTTCGGTGTTCTGTATCGCAACCAAAACAACAAGGCGGAGTTCAGTCACGGGATCTACACCTACTCCGGCCCAACCGTCGAGCTTGCCGCCGCGGCCCTCGTTCCTGGCCCGTCCGGGTCCGCGAGTTCCGGCCTCAATTCCGGCTTCGACCTGGCGTGGGACCCGGCTGTGAGCGGGCGCGTCGCAATCGCGTGGAGCGGCAAGGTTGTGGTCGGCCAGGTCGACGGATCCTCCGCGGCATCGTGGAGCTCGGTGTATGAGGTGAGCTGCAGTGGGAACTGCGACGAGATGTCGGTGGTATGGCGCAACGAGAGCAGCGCGGCGGCGATCACCCTCGTCGTGGCGTGGAACGACAATAACGGCGGTTTGCTCGTCGCTACCGCGACCGGCGGCACCACCACAATGGGTCCCAACCCAACGTTCGCTTCGCCAGTACTTGTCGACGACACGCCCGTACGTTCGGTGGACATTGTCTTCGTCGGTGGCGGCGTTGCGCTCCTCGTCTGGCAGCCGGAACTACCGCAGGAGGAACAACACATGATGGGGCGCCGCCTCGACTCTTACGACGCCTCTGACGAACCCAACACCGCTCGAGCGATAACGTGGCGGGTTGACGCCGAGTCCCCCGCCGCACAAGCGCCCGTCTTCCTCGGCCGAGACATCGACACCCGGGACCTGCGCGATATCATGGTCGACTACGACACACACAGCCAGCAGGTCGTCATCGCTGCGCGACACGACTCCACCGGTGGCATGTTGCTTCGCGCCTCCTACGTCAACGACATGACCTCAATGTTTGACGGCGCCGATGGCCTGAGCGACTGCAACAAGCGGCTGATCGAGGACTCGCTCGGAGCCAGCACCGCCTGGCCCTACGATTGGGCGGCCTTCATCTGCCCACTGGCCCCAACTAACAAGGCGGAGCTGAAGGCCGCGCTGATCGCGTGGGACGGCAACTCGTGCGCGCCGTGCGGCGACACGTACGGCGCGGTGGGCACTTGGGACGTCACCGCGATCACCGACTTCAGCTTTCTCTGCATGGACCTCACCAACTTCAACGAGGACCTGACGGGCTGGGACACAAGCAGCGTCACAACGATGGCCACCATGTTCTGGAACGCAGACACCTTCAACCAGCCGCTCGCCATCGACACGAGCATCGTCACTATGATGGTATCGATGTTCTCGGACGCGGACGTCTTCAACCATCCGCTTTCCTTTGACACGAGCAGCGTCATAAACATGATGGGAACGTTTCAGGACGCCGTCGCCTTCGACTCGCCGCTCTCGTTCGACACAAGCAGCGTCGCCAGCATGAACGCCATGTTCTACAGCGCCAGTGCCTTCAACCAGCCGCTCACCTTTGACACGGGCAGCGTCACCCACATGGGAGACATGTTTCGAGACGCCGCCTTCTTCGACCAGCCACTCGCTTTCGACGTCGGCGGCATCACGGTATCATGGCACATGTACGACATTTTCACTGGCTGCGCCGCGCTGAGCGACTGCAACAAGCGGCAGATCGAGGACTCGCTCGGAGCCACCACTGCCTGGCCCCACGATTGGGCGGCCTTCATCTGCCCACTGGCCCCAACTAACAAGGCGGAGCTGATGGCCGCGCTGATCGCGTGGGACGGCAACTCGTGCGCGCCGTGCGCTGACACGTACGGCGGCGCGGTGGGCACGTGGGACGTCACCGCGATCACCGACTTCAGCTTCGGGGCGACATATGGCCTCCTCGCCAACCGCGCCAACTTCGACGAAGACCTGACGGGGTGGGACA
>CAZXJC010000656.1:0-11533 GCA_964640885.1 uncultured Pirellulaceae bacterium
GCACTTTTATTGTGTTTTTTTTATTGATACGGCGATCACCGAGATCTACATTGGATTTGGTTATGACCTGAATCAGCTGGGCTTAGCGGATGAGGCAGCCAGGGTTTGGCAGCAAGCAGAGAAGTTAAATCCCCAAAACGCCAAGCTGCAAGAATTTCTCGGATCGTATTTCCAGGAACAGGGCGACCTGGACAAGGCGATCACTCATTTTCGCAAAGCGGTTCAGATCGATGCAGAGCAAACAGCGATGGCGGCAAATTCTCTGGCCGTCATCTTGATTACACACCCGGATCCGTCAAAACGAAACGGTCCGGAAGCAGTTCAATTAGCGTTAAGTGTGCATGAATCATTGCAAACGCAGGGGCAGCCCAGTCCACAAGTGTTAACCACCCTGGCTGATGCTTATGCGCTGTGTGGTCAATGGGAGTTGGCCAGCCAGACCATTGCGGAAGCAATGCGTTTGGCGCAAATCATGGGGCAGGTGGAGTTTAGTCAGCAACTGCAGGGCCGTTTGGAACAATACCGACGGATGCAATAAAGCTGTCGTGGTTTTTCCTTGCCTGTTACCGGAGAAAAAGAAAACTGCTTGATTTCTGGGTTTTGCTTGAAAACGGTAAACGGTCAGAGGTATAATTTCCGGCAACTTGGTTTGACCAGTTTTTTGGTTTTTGGTTAAACGTAAGTTTGCATCTGCAAACATTTGTTTTTGCGATTGACCCGACCACTCTGGCTGCCAGGTTCGTGGACCATTACGTAGGTTCCTTTCTTTCTTGACCTGGAAAGTAAAGCAAAGGTCATGAACTCCTTCTTACAGGAGACTGACGGTGGGCAAGAAGTTGTATTGTGGGAACTTGAGTTACGGCGTTCGAAGTCCAGAGTTAGAAGAGTTGTTCACTCAGTTTGGTACTGTCGAAAGTGCACAAGTGATTGAAGACCGGGAAACAGGTCGCAGCAAAGGGTTTGGTTTCGTGGAAATGAGTTCCGATGACGAAGCTGCAGCTGCAATCGAAGCACTTGACGGAAGTGACCATGAGGGGCGAACAATCCGGGTGAACGAAGCTCGACCTCGAGAATCTCGCGACTAGTGGACACGACTTGTGGACCACGTGAGCAGACGAGCTCTGGTGCAAGAGAACAGTAACTGTTGAACGGGCTTTTATCAGCAGCTGGGGGATTTTACAGACGCCAACCGGCACGATAGCGGTGGTGAATGTATTGGTTCGCTTCCGAAACATTCGTAATCCGCATGTTCTTGGCATCCCAATGAATCGTTTCTCCTGCTTGAAGTGCTACGTTACCGAGCAGGACGGACTCTGTCATAGGGCCTGCATAATCGAAGTTCGATAGTGCTGGTTTACCACCTTTGCAGGCATCAATCCATTCCTGGTAATGATGCTTATGAAAGTCACTGGGCTTAAATAGTTTTTCAGCGATTTGTTTGAAATCTGCTGTCTTGGCACCTGACAGGAACTCTCCGGCGCCCCAGTAATGTGGGATGTAAAGCGTGTCTTTGCTGCCAACAAAAATACTACCGTTAGCAGGAAGCTGACGGCCTTTAACGAGATCAGCAGAAGGCTTCTTGCCGCCACCGTACCAGACCAGTTTGACCGGTGGCCGCTCACCACGCTGAGGGAACTGCAGTGTAATGATTGACCATTTGGGGGCCGACTCGCCGTTCACTCCGGGAGACGTTGCAGCAACGCTGACTGGGTCTCGCAGATCGAGTGCCCAGTAGGCGAGATCCTGATTGTGACATCCCATGTCCCCCAAGGCTCCGGTACCGAAATCCCAGAATCCGCGCCATTTAAAGGGAACGTAATCGGGCTGGTAAGGCCGGTTGGCTGCCGGGCCGAGCCAGAGTTGCCAGTCCAGGGTCTTGGGAACCGTCGCTTGTCCCTCGGGACGCTTGATGCCTTGCGGCCAAATAGGACGATCGGTCCAAACATGGACTTCCTTGACATCTCCCAGCACACCACCTTGAATCAACTCCACCAGTCGACGCGAATCAGGATGTGAGTGTCCTTGATTTCCCATCTGGGTAGCGACTTTATGGCGGCGGGCCAGTTGCGTCAGGATGCGTGCTTCGTCGACGGTATGGGTCAGTGGTTTTTGGCAGTAGACATGTTTCCCCATTTTGATGGCCATGGCAGAAGCGACGGCGTGCGTATGATCCGGTGTAGAAACAGTGACTGCGTCGATGCGGTCTCCTTCTTTTTCCAGCATGACACGGAAATCGGTGTAACGGGTCGCTTTTGGATGCTGCTTAAATGATTGGCTAGCTCTGGCTTGGTCGACGTCACAGAGAGCAACGATGTTTTCGCGAGCGCAACCGGCTATATCGACGGCCCCTTTGCCACCAGCGCCGATGGCAGCAACATTTAAACGGTCATTTGCGCCGAAGGCAGCTTGTGAAACAAAGATCGGAGCCGCCACTGCGGCGGTACCGGTGGCAATCGTATGTCTGGCGAATTGACGACGAGTGAGTGCTGTTTTGAGGGCCATCGGTTTCTCCTTTAGTGAGTGGACGTGGTCTGATTATTTATGATGTTGGGAATGTGGTCAATCAAGGGTGTGAATCGATCTGGTACAATAATACCGTGAATTCGAGCGTTAAGCTTTCTTCTCTTCTGGCGGTAGTCGCGATGTCGTTTTTCCCAAATGCACGAATCCTGCTAATCTTGGGCAGTTGCCTGCTGCTTTCCGGGTGCCAGCCAGCTGATAGGCCGAAGGTCGCCAGTGGAGAGCCATCCGATAGTCACCAGGAAATGATTGACTTCCTGCAGCGGACCAAGTCACTGCAAGCGGATTCGGTTTTTTTTGGGGATCGACAGTTACGGATGGCCCAGGAGATGCTGTCCAATCTGCCGGCTTCGGCACCTGTGATACAACGAATCTATGCGCTCCAGATGATCGGGGAAGAACAACTTAAGCATGGCCGCTCTCAACTGGCACTGGAAAGTCAGACAGCCGCGCTGGAACTCTTTAATGAAGAATCAGACGAGTTGACCGATGATGAGGAAACACTGACCAGGATTGAGGTCAGAATGTTATTTCTCGTCGCCTTGACCTACTTACGGATTGGCGAAATTGAGAACTGTGTGAATTGTCGAACTGGGGAGAGTTGTATTCTGCCGATTCGTAAGGGAGGTATTCACCTCCAGCAATCCGGTTCGCGGCATGCGATCGAGTATTTCCAGCGGGTGCTGGCAAAGGATCCTGACCATGCGGGTGCTCGTTGGCTGTTGAATATTGCTTACATGACCATTGGTCAGTATCCGGATTCCGTTCCGCTGCAATGGCTTGTTCAATTCGATCCCTATGACTCGAAAGATTCGTTTCCAAGGTTTGCGAATATTGCCCGTGACCTGGGATTAGATGCCATGACGCTTAGCGGCGGAGTGGTGGCAGATGACTTTGATAACGACGGTTGGATTGACTTAATGGTTTCGACTTGGGATACCGCGGGTCAACTCCTTTGTTACCGAAACAACGGTGATGGAACTTTCAGTGAGCGTACAAACGAGGCAGGTTTGACTGGTCTGTTTGGGGGCTTGAACATGATCCAGGCAGATTATGACAACGACGGTGATGTGGATGTGCTGGTGCTGCGGGGAGGGTGGCAACGGAATACACCTGGCGTTTCTCATCCAAATTCGTTGCTGCAGAATGATGGAGAAGGTCATTTTCGCGATGTTACGTTTGCTGCTGGTCTGGGTGAGCGTCATTTTTCCACGCAAACGGCTTCCTGGGCAGACTTTGACAATGATGGATTGTTGGATTTGTACGTTGGCAACGAGAGCTCTCCCTGTCAGCTTTTTAAGAACAACGGAGACGGAACTTTCCGTAATGTTGCCCGTAATGCTGGCGTGGAGAATGGCAGCTATACCAAGGGTGTCATGTGGGGTGACTTTGATAATGATCGATTTCCCGATTTGTATATCTCTAATTTTGGTACGCCGTCTCGATTTGGGAAGACAGGTGTCGAGGATGTTGACCGGCCATTTGCTGCCGACCGAGGCGCGGAGAATCGATTGTATCGCAACCAGGGTAATGGAACCTTTGTCGATGTTGCAAAACAGTTGCAAGTGACACGGCCGTTATTCAGTTTTCCGACTTGGTTTTGGGACTACAACAACGATGGAGTCTTAGATCTGTTTGTCGCCAGTTACCATGGAACAGTGGAAGATCTGGCCGCGGGGTACTTTGGGTTGCCGCGACAGACGGAAGCTTCCTGTTTGTATCGTGGTGACGGCCAGGGTGGCTTTGAAGAAGTCTCGGCCAGTCATGGTTTGCAACGGACAAATTTGACGATGGGAGCTAATTACGGAGATTTGGACAACGATGGATTTCTTGATTTCTACTTGGGCACCGGTTCTCCGGAGTACGATTCGCTGATGCCGAACTTGATGTTCCGTAACCAGGCAGGTCAGCGGTTTGCCGATGTGACGACAGCGGGCGGATTTGGCCACCTGCAGAAAGGGCATGGCATTGCCTTTGCAGATTTCGATAACGATGGAGACCAGGACGTGTTTGCAGAGTTGGGTGGAGCTTACAAAGGAGATAGATTCTCCAATGCCCTCTTCGAAAATCCAGGTTTTGAGAATCAGTGGATCTGCGTCAAGCTGGTTGGCCAGCAATCGAATCGTGCTGGCATCGGAGCTCGTATTCACGTGGTCATCGAAGAAGGGGAAACGGAGCGATCAATTTACCGCTGGGTCAACAGCGGCGGCAGTTTCGGAGGGAATCCACTACGTCAAAACATTGGCATCGGCCAGGCGACGCGGGTGAAAACGCTGGAAGTTTACTGGCCTACCAGCGATCAAACCCAGGTGTTTCATGACTTGCCGGCGAACCAGTTTCTGAAGATCGTGGAAGGTCAGGACCAGGTGCAGGTGCAGCAGCTCAAGGCGATCCAGTTTCAGCGGCTGGGGACTGAGTAACTGCCATCCAAGCGGTTAGGTGTCAAAGTAGAGCAGCGTTTCGGAGAGGCTTTGCGGAGGCCCTACAATGGTCAGGTGATCTCCCATTCTCAACCGGTTATAGCCGTGCGTGATGACAACTTTTCCATCCCGGGTAACGGCCAGGACTAACACGTCGAGCGGGAGTTTCAAGTCGCGGATGAAAAGACCATGCAGTGACGGGTCTCGTAATTCAATCTCCAGCATGTCCTGTTCTGGCTTCAAGCCCAGTAGCATGGAAGTGCCCGTGGGAGAGAGGACAAAGTGTTCCAATAGGCTGACCATGGCATTTCTTGGCTCAACAACCAGGGCGTCCAGTTGCCGAAACGGTTCGATCTCAGTGCCGCTGTCCTCGAGCCTGACGACCATCCGTTCGATACCGAATTTGTCGTAATTTAACTGGCAGACCTGTAGATTCTCTTGGTCAGTAAGAAGCGTAATGATGGCATCGACGTGGGAGAGTTCCAGTGCCTCAAAGGACTCCTCAGAAAGTTCCTGCAGGCGAATAATCTCGATTTCTGAGTCAGCCTCTTTTGGCGGTACGTGGTCGTCCAGCGTAGCCAGCTTGATATTCCAACCGTGCGACTCCAGTCGGTGCGCTAATATCCAGGATGGTCCAGCAGCGGTGCCAAAGATTACCGCATCCATGACACCGTCAAAGGCAGGTGTACTCGCTCTTGTACGGCACTCCTTGGTCATAATAATCGACCACTTCATGAGTGGCGGACCGACGAGTTGGTTAAAGACGATGACAGCGATCAGCAGTGTTGCGACCTCTGGACCCCACGCCGAGAATTCGTCAGCGGAAGCGATTTTTCGGGCGAGCCCGATCCCGATGCCCGCTTGCGTGACGAAACTCATCCAGCCGATGGAACGATGCAGCGGAGGATCACCAGCGATCCAGCCACCAGCATAGGTGCCCAGGAAAATTCCCACGAGTCGCACTGCGAAGAGGATGAGTGCCAGATGCCAGCTCACCGCTAACACGTCAAGCTGAATAGAAATCCCGGTGAGTGTAAAAAAGGCTAAGTAGATGGGCGGACTTATTTGTTCCAGGATCCGCGTAAACTCCACGCGGTGAGGACTGATGTTACTAACGAGCAACCCGGCGATCATGCAGAGTAAGAGCGGGTGCAGGTGCAGGCTAAAACTCCAGTGCTCGTGGCTGTATTCTCGCAGGTGATCACTGACGAAAAAGACACCAAACCCGAGGACCAGTAGCAGGAGCGATTTAAGCTGACGCGGCGCAGCCAAGGGGACAATCTTGGATACGATGAATGCAAGCAGGCAGCCTCCCAGCACGGAGAGACCAATCTCCAGTACTAGCAGGCCGATGAACGTGATGTTGAAGTCAAGACCTTTGGTAGCCGCATGAGCAAACTCGGAGCCGATTGCAAAGAGGACGATTACTGCGACATCCATGATGACCGTGACGCCAAGAACGCTTTGCGTAAACGGCCCCTTGGAACGCAGCTCGTTGATAATGGCGATTGCCGATGAGGGAGATCGGGCGACCAGGATCACAGCAACCAGTACAGAAATCGCTAAACGTGTCGCCTGGCGTGTTTCCTCGGGCAATTCCTTGATAAAGGGAAGATAGCCAGTCAGCACAAATGTGCCCACTATTCCGATGCTTAAAGTAGTCACTGCCTGGCCGATCGTGATCCAGGTGATACTGCGAAAGCGACTGCGGAATTCCTTGAGTACCAGTTCATTTCCGGCCGCCATGGCAATGATGGCCAAGGCCAGTTGATTGACGAAATCTAGATGTTCGACGTGCTGGTCGGTGACCAGTTGCAGAACATCGGGGCCAACGAGAATACCAGCCAACAAGAATCCAGTGATCAAAGGCAAGTTGGCGATCGAGCAGAGCTTGCCAATTCGGTTGGCCGCTAACACGACTACGCCGAAAACGAGAACGGATGAGAATAGATCCACGGTGGCTGAAATTCCGTAATTCGGTGAGGGTCACAAGCCTGGTTACAGCAAACTGAAAAGGTCAGGCCGCTCAGCTTGATCGGAAGAGAGCCAGAACCATCCAGAACGTCGGCACATTGTATCGATTCTGTTCGGAACCCAGAACGTTAATCTGGGAAACTCCCTGAAACTCCACTGATTCGCTGTGGAATTAGTGTTTTGCGCAAACAGGATAAAGTTTCTCTGCCGGTGCCAGTAGTTTTACACAGGAATCGTTTAATCGGCACTGACGCAACGGTTTTCGGCCCAACTGCGAATATGGTCAATATCCTCTGCCATCAAGACGGCCAATGGGCGGGTTTTCTTGATGGCGTCGAGCAGGTGTTTGTCGTTCAACTCGGTCTTTTCTGTAAAGGCGTTAAATAGTCCTGAGACGATGACCTGCTCCAGTTCTGAACCGGTAAATTCCCGGGTGATTTCAACCAGGGCATCGAGATTAAAATCTTCTGGATTGCGTCTTCTGCGACGTAAATGAATTTCCAGGATGCGGCGGCGTGCGTCTTCCTTGGGAACGTCAATAAAGAAAACTTCATCAAAACGGCCCTTCCGCATTAGTTCCGGAGGTAGGGCAGAGATATCATTAGCGGTAGCAATGATAAAGATGGGGTGACGGTGATCTTGCATCCAGGTCAGCAGGGTGCCGAACATGCGTTTGGAGAGTCCACCATCAGCAGCGGAGCTGGTTGCCGAGGCGAAAGCCTTTTCGATTTCATCGATCCACAATATGAGCGGTGCCATGGCCTCGGCTTGAGCCAGTGCCTGTCGCAACTGGCTTTCACTTTCACCGATGAACTTTTGATAGAGCACGCCAGGATCAAGCCGCAGTAGTGGCATTTTCCAGTCCGCAGCGACGACCTTAGCGCAAAGACTTTTGCCGCAGCCGGGAACACCCAGCATGAGAACCCCACGTGGGGATTCCAGTCCATACTTACGCGCTTCTACGGTAAAGCCGCCACGTCGCTGCGAGAGCCACTGTTTGAGTTGTGCCAGTCCGCCAACATCCTCTGGGGTGAAGTCGACAGCAATGGATTCAAGGCAGCCGGCGGATCCGAGCAAAGTTCGCTTGGCTTCTACTAGCCTGGGAAGATCTTCGCTCGTGAGGGCGAAGTCGTCGTAGATAGCTGAGGACACCACTCGCTCCACTTCGCTACAACTTAAGCCTCGCAAGCTGAGGACCAGGTGTTCTAAATCGCTCTTATTGATTTCGATATCAATCTTCTTGTGATTCTCATCGCGTATTCGTTTGACCGTGCTGCGGACCGTGTCCTCAATTTCTTGGGAGGATGGCCATCCCAAATCGTAGCGAATTGTGAAACGCTCGATGGGGTCTGGTAAGGGGCGAGATTCGATAAGAATGATGGTTGCTTTGCGCTCTGCGCAAAGGGGTAGGGAATCACGGAAACGACGATAAGTGATCGCATCGTTGCAATGGGCGCCAGCGTCGAGAAAGACATAAATTTGTGGTTTATCTTTTTTGTCGATGAAGGACAGGGCATCGCCAAGTTTTGTTCCCTCGCTTACCCGATCGTAGAGTACGCCTTGTCGATAACGCCGCAACCCACCTGTCATTGACCATTGCAATACCGGCAGTTCGAGTGTTTCAGCAACCTGGTAAATGCGTTCCAGGGCCCTGGCTTCGTCAAGGGTTTCAATGGCGATAAGTGGGTTGCCAGAGCGAATCAGCAGAGAAAGTTTGTCGGACATGGTTTAGCAAAAGTATCTTGGCCGGGAGAAAGGATATGCTTGAGAAGCTTATTTTTGCCACAGCCGTGAGCCAAGGCAACCAGTTGTAGGGGTAACCGGCTTTGAAAGCGGATGATTTTGTCAGCCCATAAAGCGGGAAAAACGCCGATGAACACCCGCATTTTCACAAAAAAACCTCGCTCATCGATGAGATGAGCGAGGTCAACAGTAGCGAGGCCGAGGGGACTCGAACCCCCAACCACCGGATCGACAGTCCTGTACTCTAACCTATTGAGCTACGGCCCCTGTTGTCTTATTTAAGACGGTCAAGATTATACAATTAGCGGCGCATTCGGCAAGCCCGCCTCAGAACAAGAGGGGTGAAAGTTGATAACCCAGTTCTTGAACTTCTTGACGATCCTGGCTTGCCTCAGTCCGTTCTTGCAGTGATTCGTAGGCCAGTGAACGGTGATATAGGATCACAGCCAGGTTCTTTTTTAGCGCTGCCAAATTGAGGTCAATCACCCGTACATCAACAGCTACTTCTCTTCTTTTTTCAAGCATATTTTTCTGTGATCGATAGGGAGGACGAGCGAAATCGACGGCCGATTCCAAGTCCCAGAGTGCCGCCTGAAACTGCTTTGTTCGCCAGAGAAGAAATCCCCGTGTATCGAGAATCGTCGATCGCGGGTCCGTATTCTGGTTTCCTAGTAAGGTCCGTAATTGGATCAGTTCTGGAAGTCGCTGGTTGCTGTCAGCAAACAATAACGGGGATTTTTCCTCGAACTCCTTGGCAAAACCGAGCTCCGCGATTTGCTGGCTGGCTTGCTGCTGGAGCCGTTGCTCTTTCAACTGCTCATGAATCAAGCCGCACAAATAATAAAGCGTGGCCCGGAAACGCTGGAATTCAATGTTCCGCTGTCGGTGAATCTCGACGATCGAAGGCTGCCAATGATCGTTAGCCGGCTGTTGCCAGGATTGGCCGGTTTCATTTGCCAAGGTGATCGCTTTTTTGATTAGATCCAAGGCATCCGCATACTGGTTATCAAGATACAATTCGTAAGCTTCTAAGTACTTAGAAAAGGCATAGCGATGGAACATGGCGGGGTTTCCGCCCAGTAATTCAATCACCCGGTTAGCGTCTTCGAGGGCTGCTGCCAGTTGAACGTTGGCAACACCGAAATGGTAGGCACGGTTGTTGTAAACGTTGAACAACTGACCAGGCTGGTAAGATTGGGGAAAGCCATTAGCCCGGTGCAGTTTCATGATCGTTTTCCAGTCTGCCAGGACGCCGGCTGGCCTTTGCAGGTGCAGGTAGGCAGTAGCCCGCTGCTCGTAAAGTCGTGTATCGTCTGGTTGCAACTGGATTACCTGGTCCCAGCAAGCCAGGCTCTCTTCATACTGCTCTGATTGGTTGAGCCAGTTGGCCCGAATGACAAGGCAGTTGAGATTCGTGGGATCCCAGCTAAGTGCCGTGGTTAGTTGTTTCAGTGCCTGGGCTCGATGGCCATCGAGCCATGATTCTTGAGCAGCAGCATGATGCCAGCGGGCGATCTCGCTTGGATATTCTTTGTAAATGACGGGAGCCAGCACTATGATCGCCGTCAGGGTTACTAACAGCCGAGTAGCCGTTTTCGACGGCGCCGGTTGATCTTCAACAGGAGAACTGGGGTGTCCGGGAGTCTCTGGGTGCATGCGGGTCTTGCCAAGCTGGTTTTTCCGTGAGATGCTACTGTCTCCAGTATGCGGGTGATTGGAGGTGACGGCAAGTCACGACTGTTGATCCCGGTTGCTTCGTCATTCCGGTTAAAGACTAATGATTTGGTCAGGAGGACTTACTCATGGCACTCTATGAAGTGGAAACTAACGCTCATTTTCTGATTGCCTGGGTGGAAGATGAAGCAGCAGCACGCGTGATGGTTGAAGAGACCTATCCTGCTGATAACGTAATTCGAGTGACACGACGCCCACGAGACAGCTGGGTAATTTCCAAGTCTGTCCTGGGAATCCAAGACCAAGACCAGGCCCCTTGCGACATCGCCCGTGAATGCCTTGCAAAGGCCGCTGGCGACAAGGTTCATGCGATACGTCTCTACATGCAAAAAACGGGAGATGACTTAAATCAGGCCCGTAAAGCGGTGGAATCAAACGTTGTGATGGGCTGGTAAAGCAGCAACAAGCCGGGGCCCCACTGACAGATTTCAAGGAACCAGAAGATTTTTATTAATTTTCTGGAGAATTGGCCCATCACGGTACGATGAGCTGTAAGACAAGGAAGTTTAGTTGGTCTAGGAAAAGGATTTCCAGATGGCTGTAGCAATAGACACCAAACGTCAAGCTCGATCAGTTGCGGTCAGCACCCCAGGGGGAATGGCTCCCCAATTCGTGGTACAATACCAACCTGTTACGGGAGGGTCTTGGCAGCGTTATGAGAGCTTTCTGAAGATCGGTCAAGCTCGTCATTGCCTCGATTCACTCGAACAACGTGGGCTTCGTTCACGTCTAGTGATCTATCATATCTGCCCGGCTGCCACTTAATTCCCAGTTGACCAGTTGATGGTTTTGCTGGGGACAGCGGAACCGCGAAGATGGTCTTCCGAAACAAGGGGATGGCGCATGGCGTTTTCACTGACAGGCCGTGTGGCACTGGTTACGGGCAATAGCACCGGTTTGGGAAAAGCGATCGGGTTGGCCTTGGGAGAAGCAGGTGCCAAGGTGCCGGTTAATTAATGCAAAAACCCGGAACGAGCCCAGGAGGCTCTGGAGCAATACCGCGAGGCAGGTATTGATACGGCTCTCATGCCAGCGGATGTCACAACGGCGGAAGGTGGCGACCAGCTGTTTGAGCAAATGCAACAGCAATGGGGGCATCCCGACATTATTGTCAGCAATGCGACTTGTGAACAGCCACAGAA
>CAZXJC010000657.1:0-3982 GCA_964640885.1 uncultured Pirellulaceae bacterium
TGGCAATGACCTTGCCAGCGGCAGCCTGTAACTCATCCAGTTCATAGAAATTTCCCAGCGAGGCGGCTACAGTGTCGATAATCTCAGGCAGTACCGCGGCACCACAAAGTGATGTCATCTTACCGCAAGCATTAATGACGCGACGAAGTCCATATTTTTGATTTAAGTCCACGGGAGGCCGTTCCTTTTCTTTGGTAGTGGTTGCGTTAGTAGAGATTTTCGCATCGAATAAGTATCGTTGCAAGGTTGCAGCACGGTTTGTAAACGTGGAACTCTGAGGAGATCAATTCGAGATGAAATGGGATATCCTGATTCGTGGCGGAGAAGTAGTCGATCCGTCTCAACAGCTGCGTGCGGTTAAAGATGTGGCAGTGCAAGGCGGCCTGATTGCCGAAATCGGGGATGATTTGCCTGGTGACCAGGCAGAGACCGTCTTCGATGCTCACGGCTTGCTGGTCACGCCAGGCCTCATCGACCTGCACGTACATGTCTATCATCGACACGTACCCATTTCGGTCGAGCCAGATCCACTATGTCCTGCTGGTGGTGTGACCACGATGCTTGATGCGGGTAGCGCCGGGTCCTTTAATTTTGATGGTTTTCGCCGTGACATTATTGACCGGGCGGAAACGCAAATCCTGGCACTCGTGAACCTCTCTTGCACGGGCTTGATAACGGCCAAAGGAAGAAATGATCCACAGGCCATTATCGGTGAATTGATGGATCGGCGGTACGCAGATCCTAAGGGAGCGGTGCAGGTGATTCAAGAAAACCCAGGCGTGGCTGTTGGGGTGAAGATTCGCGCTGGCAAACACTTGATCGGGGAAGGTCAGCAAGGTTGGGATAACTTCATGGATGCGGTGCAGGCTGCCCGCGAGTCCAATACCTGGTTGATGGTTCATATCGGTGAGAGCCCGATGCCGATTCCCGAGATGCTTGAGCATCTGCAGGCGGGGGATTGTATTACTCACTGCTTCAAAGGTGGGAGCGAACGAATCCTGGATCCGGCTGGTAAGCTTTTTTCAGCGGTCCGCGAAGCTTCTGAAAGAGGTGTGATTTTTGATGTCGGACATGGAGCCGGCAGCTTTGAATGGGAAGTTGTGGAGGCAGCCATTGAACAGGATTTCGAACCGACGACCATTAGCACCGATTTACACGTGAAGAACTTGCACGGTCCGGTCTACGATATGCCGACGACGATGTCCAAGTTTCTCTTTCTGGGCGTTCCGTTGGAGCGAGTCATAGAAATGTCTACCAGTCGGCCTGCCCAGGCGCTGGGACGTGAGGACCAGTTGGGAACCTTAAAGGTTGGAACCGTGGCTGACATTGCCGTTCTACAAATGCACGAGGGAGACTTTGTCTTTTCCGACAGTTACCAGCAGACACGGATCGGTCACCAGTTACTCAACGCCGTTGGAACCATTCGCCGTGGCGAAATGGTCCCTGGTGGTGGTGGTCTAAGGATGAGACATTTTGCCTCATGACACCTGAAACCTGGTACGTCGCCGTCGTGGTTGCCCTGGGGACCCTGGTTCGATCAACGTTTGGGTTTGGAGATGCCCTCGTTGCTATGCCACTGCTGGCTTTCGTGGTTGGACTCGAGGTTGCTACGCCCGTGGTAGCAATGGCCTCGGCCACCGTGGCATTGCTAGTGACGATTCAGGACTGGCGTCAAATCAAAATGGCCAGCGCTTGGAGATTGGCAGCCTCCTCCTGTGTCGGCATTCCAGTGGGCGTTTACCTCTTAAAGCTGCTCCTGGACATGCCGGATAAAGAGATGTCGGACGCGATTGTTAAGGGGGCCCTGGCTACCGTAATTATCGCCTTCTCCGGTTGCCGACTGATATACCCGCAGCTGGCGAGGCTTAAGACGGATCGCTGGTCTTTTGGGTTTGGATTCACGGCCGGGATCCTGGGCGGGGCTTATAACACCCAGGGGCCACCGATTGTGATGTATGGCGTCATGCGGCGCTTGTCCGCAGCAGTATTTCGAGCGACGTTGCAGGGCTTTTTCGTTCCTACCACCATCGTACTTCTCTTTTTTCATTGGCAAGGAGGGTTTTGGACGCGCGAGGTGGGAATTGATTTCCTGGTTGCCCTGCCGATGATTTTACTCGCTATCCCGGTGGGCAAGCGTTTTCATCGACGCTTGGGTAAGGGTAATTTTGATCGTTACGTCGATTTGCTCCTGTTGCTGATAGGGATCTCCCTGCTGGTCAAGGTGGTGACCGCACTCAGTGCTCCGTAATCAGCAGTAATACTGCTGTCTTGCTGCAGCCGTCAAAAAAGAAATTAGTTTGCCTCTGCCGGGAGTGTCGCTGCGGAGAACGGGCGGATAGAATTTTCTTTAGGTGGTTCGGCTGGCATTTTATGCTCCGGTCGTTTTTCAATTGTTATTACGATACCAAGGGCGGTGGATAATGAAGAAACAACTACTTGCAGCAATTGTGACGGGGCTCTGTTTAGTTGGGTGCCAGTCGGACTCGGAGTCTGGGACAGAAGCAGGAACAGACACAGGTTCAACAGCTACCGGCGAGCAGGAAACTGAGCAAGCGTCGAAGTTCCGGGTTTACGTGGGAACTTATACCAATGGCGATAGCGAGGGGATTTATCAGTTCGATCTTGATGTGACAACTGGTAAGGCAACCGATCCGACCCTGGCAGCTGAAGCGAAGAATCCGTCCTTTGTCGCGATTCATCCCAGCGGTAAGTATCTCTATTCTGTCAGCGAGGTTGCCGATTTCGATGGCGAAAAGACGGGGGGCGTGAGTGCTTATTCGATCGCCGCCGACTCGGGCGCACTGACATTGTTGAACTCCACGCCTTCTGGTGGTGGCGGACCCTGTCACCTGGTAACCGATAAGGCAGGGAAAAACGTGCTGGTGGCCAATTATGGTGCCGGTAGTATCGCTTGTATTCCTATTAAAGAGGATGGTTCGCTGGCGCCAGCATCTGCTGTGGTGCAACATGAGGGATCCAGTGTTAACAAGCAGCGTCAAGCAGGGCCCCATGCCCATTCGATCAATCTTGATGAAGCAAATGGATTTGCTTTTGCTGCTGACTTGGGACTGGATAAAGTTCTCGTCTACGGATTCGACGGTGAAAAAGGAACGCTTGATGCAGACGGCGCTGCGGACGCAGATGTGGCTCCCGGGTCAGGCCCAAGGCACTTTGCTTTCCATCCCAGTGGGAAGTATGCCTACGTGATCAATGAGATGCTCTGTACGGTCACCGGTTTTTCGTATGATGCAGATGCCGGGAAATTAACAACAATCCAGACTGTTTCTACCTTGCCTGGAGACGGTGAAGTCGAGAAAGGGTTTTCGACGGCAGAAATTGTCGCGCATCCATCCGGTAAGTTTCTCTACGGTTCCAATCGTGGCCATGACTCGATTGCGATCTATTCCATCGATCAGAACTCTGGCAAGCTGACCCACGTCGGTAACGAATCAACCCAGGGGAAAACACCGCGTAATTTCGCTCTCGATCCAACGGGGGCTTACTTGCTGGCAGAAAACCAGGGGTCCGGTACGATCGTGTTGTTTGCGATCGACCAGGATTCAGGGGAGCTTAGCGCAACCGGGCAAGTGCTGAACGTGGCTAACCCGGTCTGCATTAGAATGGTCCCGATTGCCGAGTAACTACTTTCTCTACAGAAGGTACCAAACGTTAGCGGACCGCGCTCATGTGAAGTGAGGCGGTCCGCTCTGCGTTAATCCTCGAACTGGCTTTGTCCGCTGCTGTCCGAGTCGTCAATTAACTGAACCGCCAGCGGCGAGAACGGTTAACAACGCGTTTTAACTTTAAATTGCTGGCAAGTCATCTCTAGTGGCGTTAAGCTGAAGTGACTTAAAACACATGCTTTGATAAATCGTGAGAGGAGAAGGCAATGCTTCGATGGATGCGAATGGTAACTGTTTTCTGTGTGCTGGGCCTGGTGGTTCAAGCTGCTGCTGAAGAACCAAAAGGACATCGTCGGATT
>CAZXJC010000658.1:0-4412 GCA_964640885.1 uncultured Pirellulaceae bacterium
CCGGCACCCCCGCTGCCACCACCAGGAGTCATCGACGCTTCCCCATCCTGATCGTCCAGTGCAATTCCCTCGAGATCAGGCAATTCCAGTTTCTCGACAACCTCGTAATCCATCCAGTAACAGGCTGCCAAGGCCCCCGCAGCTCCCAACAACAAACCCAAAAAAGTCGAAGCCAGCCAGAGTGACACCGTCTTACCGTTCTTCTGTCGGTTATTAACAAAAACACCAAATACCAGAGCCAACAAAGCAAGGGTCAAAATGTAGATACTGATGACATCGAGATTTAACATGATGATGCTCCGAACTACCCTGAGAAACTGGGCATTGCAAACTTCGTTCTGCTCTGACAACCAAGTGACATGATCTTGTCACCAGCATCCACCGTACCCCATCACCTGTCTTCGCACAATGGTTCAGTAACAGGACAGGCAGGCAATCTCAGATTGGAACTGTCATCGTCCGATAGTTTCAGATTTCCAGTGCCACTGCAACTCCTTGAATCGTTGCTGCAATCCGGACCACATCATTAATCTGCAGTTCAGTGCAACCTTCCTGCAGCAGGTTCGGCTCATGGGATTGCAGGCATGCTTCACAACCAGCCAGTGCCGCACAAGCCAGCGAACAAAGTTCAAATTGTTTCTTAGAAGTCGCTGGTGACATAATCCGGTTCATTCGCAAACCGCTTCGCATTTCACCGTAAACTTCTTTACCGACCATATGTCGAAAGCGAAAATAGATGGTGTTCATAGCCATCAACGAAGCAGCCGCTTGGGCATCCTCGACCCCACCCTCTCCAAGAATCGATTGGCAATCTGCCAAAACGGCTTCTTGCAGCACGGCGTTGCGAACAAAATAGCTGGCAGTCAGTGCCACGGCCCAAACTTCTTCGGGATCCAGATGATCACTCTTAAGGACTGCTACTAAGTTGAGTCCTAGATCCTTGGCAGATTCCGGTAGTCCGTCGCAAAGTTGATTGACATGTTCCATGCCTGAAAGTTCCTTCGGTTAAATCCCTTGAAACCGATTCTCACTGGCACAAACGTAGCTGCCAGCATACATCCGCCCTGTCCGCTGGGCAGTTTGGACGCTCAGTCTAGCATATCTCTGGAGATTTTTAGTGAGAGGTTTGATCGATGACCGGAGGACTACTGGCTTTCCCCTGCCCCGCTCCAGGCTGCCCGTAGAAACAGGCTAACATGGCTGGCAAGATCAGGAGGTCTCCCAGCAGCGCCGAAAAAATAGCCACACAAGAGAGACCCACGAAGATACGAATGTGCGGCAGGTCACTGACCAGGCTGCTGGAAAAACCGACCAGCAAAATCAGGGTACTCGTCATCAAGGCAGCACCAACTGCTGTAAAAGTACGCTTCAAGGCAGCCTCAACATTTTCATCCTCTTCCAGTTCTCGACGAAACCGACTGACAAAGTGAATCGTATCATCCACTGCAACTCCTAAACAAACGGTGAAGACCAGGACAGTGGCCACCCGCAGCGATTGACCACTGTAGACGATGACCGCTGCGGTAATCAACAAGGGCAAGATGTTTGGCAGCAGGCAAATCAACCCTAATCGCAACGAGCGGTAAGCAATCACCAGGACCACAAAAATAACAATCGTCGCCAGGCCTAAACTTTGGCCCAAGTCGACCAGCATCTGGGAAATATTTTCCGATGCGACCACGCTCGACCCCGTCAACAACAATTCAAAATCTTGCAACCCGGGTTCTGCATTTAATTTCTGCAACCGCTGCTGCAACTGTTTCAGCATCTGTTTCTGACGGGCAATCCCATGATCCTGCAAGCGGGCAGTAACCAGCAACCGATTCAACTCTGGACGAATCAAACTCTGCCGGATCTCTTTTGGAATGAGTGCTAACCGAGGCAAGGCCCCTTTCTGCTCCACCCAACCCGGCACCAGGGCCAAGAAATCTCGTATCGAAGTCGGGTGATACAAACCAGGGGTCTCTCCCAGCAAGACGTGGACCTCGTCCAAGGCTTCACGAACTTCTGGTGCCTGCCAGTCAAGTCGTGCGGGCCATTGAATCACCACAGAGACTGTCAGGATTCCCCCAAAATGCTCGTCTACGTCACGCAGCACTAAAGCCGATTCCGAATCGGGCGGCATGTTTTCCGACAGATGACTGTCCGGTTGGATCCTCATGGTAACTGCCGCCAGGAAGATCGTTGCCGCGATCCCGACAGCAGTCACGAGCCACCGCCAGCGCAAGACAAAACCGATTAGTGGCTGAGATATCCTGGTCCAAAGCGTGCCTCCCTGCTCCGGCAAGCCTCTTTTTCCCGTCCGCACAAACCCACTTCCACAAAGCAGTGGAACCAGTGTTATCACCGAGGCAAAAACCATGAACGCACCAACGGCACATGCCAGCCCAAAACGCTGGATAATTTCCAAGTTGCTGGCAGCCAAGGAGCTAAAGCCAATCGCCGTTGTCAGAGAGGTGAGCCCACAAGCGACCCCCAGATAACGGATCGTATTACCGGCAGACTCCCTCGGCAGTAGCCCCAGGCTGCGCTGGTGTCGGTATTCAAACATCAGATGAATGGCATCAGTCAAACCGATCACGGCCACCAGGGTCGGCAAAACGGTCGTGATGACGGTGATCTTTTCTCCCACCAGCCCCATACCCCCCACGATCCAAAACACGCCCATCATCGATGCCAGGAAAACAACCAGGGCGGCTGTTAATTGCCGGAAGATCAAGAACGCCATGCTAAATGCCATGGCAGCACCAAGCCACAACAATAAGCGGTAATCTCGACGAATGACCGTAAACACATCGACACGAATGGACGGTAAACCTGTCATCCGTACTCGCAAGGTACCAGACTGGTTAGCCTGATCCAGGACATCACGAATCTCGCCCACCACCGGTTGCAAATCATCGATGGTCAGTTCACCTCCAGCAAGACGGACCATCACCAGGGTCTGCCGGGCATCTGCCGTCAGCAAGCGGCCGGCAACAAGCGGATGCGAGAGTGCTTCTTGCCTGGCAAACCGGGCCTGCCTGGCTGCCGCTTCCGCTGACAGCAAGGAAAAGTTCGGCAGGAGCGGACGAGGCAATGGCTTGGTAATCAGCAAGCGAGGATCAGCGATACTGAGAATTTCCTGAACCCCGGAAACATCTCTCAAATCCGCGACCAGCCTCTGCAGAGCCATCAACGAGCTCGGCGCAAAAAGATCTTCACTCTCCACCAGCACCATGCAGTTCAACTCGTCCGTGCCAAACTGCTCGAAAACCTCTTCCAATTGCCGGAAGGCATCGTCATCGGTTCGAAAAATACCGCGGGGCTGATCTTCAAAGCCAAGTTGCGCGACCCCGATCGCAGAAGCTACCGACATTGCGATAACTGCCAGTGCTAAACCAATGCGATGACGTTCAAAAAAACTCGCGAACTTATCCACGCTTCCGTATCCCGTCTCGAAACTAGATCAGCAATCGTCGCCTCCGCCAGCAACAAGATCACGGCTGGCGAGAAACTTTCTCAAACAAAGGCTCCACTCGCTTGCGATGCGTTTCCAAGATACGAGGGACGTCAGCGGCTCGCAAATAACCGCCCTTCACCAGTCTGTCACAATAGGTCTTCATCTGGGCAATGTAGACATCGACCGATTCATAGCGCTCCTGGACCGAACGCCGCGGATCCTTATTGGCCAGCCGCTCTGCCTTGTTTCGTGGGAAAGGAATATAACTGCCCCGCAAGCTGGCCAGGTTCCCATCCGCCCCCGTGCCATCACGGATCAGGTTCCAACCGGTGTAACTGGCGACCGGGACGGCAACTTCTGCTGGATTCAAACAACCCATTTCATTACCGTCTGCATTGAAACGAGGAACCAGCACAACGTAATCAGCCAGGCGTCCGGGTGGTTCCTGATCCACAATGCGTTGTTTTTCCCAACGGGGACCAAGTTGCCAAAGCGACGGTTGCTGCCACGATGCAGGGAATGCCACCTCCGGAATGCCGGGAAATCCAGCCGCCGCGACGCTAGGTAAGACCAGGTTCCCGGAGGCAATGGTTGGATAGACACTGGCCGGCGGCTTGGTCCCATCGGCCACCCACTGATCAAGCCTCAGGAGCAAGGCCTTCAGAAAGAACTGGTATTCCCCGGGGTTCTGAGCATTGGACGTTCCTGATTTCCCAGGTGGAAAACTGGCTGGACCATGTTGCGTACCACCAAAGATATAGATCCGCACCCTCCCTGGAATCTGCGAGTCCTTTCGCCCCAGGGTATCCGTGTGAGCCAGGCTGCCACTGCGATGCCAGTACTCGGAACTGGACTGGGTATGAAAGATATACGGTGCAGTTGACTTTTTACAACGTTTCAAAATCCCATCCCGCTGCCCAGAAACAGGGTCTTCCTGAAGCCCGTAAGCAAAGGGAAAGCGATCCGACGG
>CAZXJC010000659.1:0-2815 GCA_964640885.1 uncultured Pirellulaceae bacterium
CCATGAGCAAACCGACCGACATCCAACTCAATTCCGTTCGCAGCGACACCCAGAAAATCAATTACCGCACGCCAATCAAGTTCGGCGGACGCGTTGTAAACGATGTAGTGCTGCTCAACATTACCGTCGACGTAGAAACTCGCGACGGTCGCACTGCTCAGGGCTTCGGATCAATGCCGGTCGGCAACGCCTGGGGATGGCCCAGCCAAGAGGTAGATACTGACAGTACACTGGCCGCCATGACCGCCATGGGACAGCAAGTTGCCCAAGCAGCCGATGACTACGAGGAAATCGGACATCCGCTGGAAATCATGCACGACTTGGCCCAGGGTTATGATGCCATCTCGCAGAATGCTAACTAACAATGTGGCGTCAGCGAAGCGATGCCCAAGCTGGCTCAACTGGTCGCCGCCAGCCCAATAGCCGCCGCCGTTCATGATGCCTACGGAAAAGCACTGGGCGAAAACTCCTACAACCTGCTGGGCAGCGATTACGTCAACCGTGACCTGAGCCATTACCTTGACGACGATTTCGCCGGCGAGACGCTTGAGCAGTACACACTCCGCAGCCCCAAGGCTACCATGCCCCTCTACCACCTGATCGGGGCCCTCGATGCACTGACCGCTGGCGATCTGTCGAGCCGCCTCGATGACGGTCTACCAGAAACCCTGGGCGAATGGATCCTGCATGATCAGTTGACCCACATGAAGATCAAGCTCAATGGTGACGATCTGCAATGGGACGTAGACCGGGTGATCGCCATCGAGAATGCCGCGGCAGAGGCCCAGGCAACACGCGGCTGCGAAGAATGGCACTACTCGCTCGACTTCAATGAAAAATGTGCCAACGTCCAGTACGTGCTCGACTTCCTGGCCAAGCTGGAAGAAGGTTCACCAGCCGCCCTGGCACGTGCCCAGTATATCGAACAACCAACCCACCGGGATCTCAAGGCCAACCCGGAAACCCGCATGCACGAAGCAGCCAAGATCAAACCCGTCGTGATCGACGAATCGCTGGTCGACTACGAAAGCCTGCTGCTGGCCCAAGAGTTGGGCTACTCAGGTGTCGCCCTGAAAACCTGCAAAGGACACAGCGAAGCTCTGATGATGGGAGCCGCTGCCCAGAAACGAAACCTGTTCCTCTGCGTTCAAGACCTGACCTGCGTCGGAGCCTCATTCCTCCATTCGGCCAGCCTGGCCGCGCGAATTCCAGGCATCGCAGCTATCGAAGGAAACGGTCGGCAATACTGCCCGGCCGGTAATGCCCCCTGGCAAGCGTCCTACCCGGGAATGTTCCAACTGGAAAATGGGACGGTCGCTACTGGCGGTCTTACCGAACCAGGAATCGGCTTCAGCAATCCTGGCTAAACCGCAATTAAACCAGCCCGTTACGGACCGCCCAGACGGCAGCCTGCGTTCGATCAGAAACACCCACCTTGCGCAGAATGTGTTGTACGTGTTCCTTCACCGTCTCGTAGCTAATCTGCAAGACACCCGCAATCTCCTTGTTCGTCAGTCCCTGCACCAGGTATCGCAATACCTCACTCTCGCGCTGCGTCAACGGCACTTCCACGTCCGCGTTCATTCGCGGAGTAGCTAACGCCCCAGTCACGCGGCGTAATTCTTCTCGCGTCCAAGCATTTTCACCAGCTGCTGCCGTACGTAACGATTCCAGCAACTTATCTCGACTCGTCCCCTTGAGCACGTAACCGTTAGCTCCCAAGGCCACAGCACGAGCTGCGTAAGTAGGGTTGTCATACGTCGAAAGCATCAAGACAGGCAAATTGGGATAATCCATCTTCAAACGCCCCAAACAATTTAAACCGTCCGTTTGAGGCATGCGAATGTCCAGCAAGACCACGTCCGGCTGATGACTGATCACTAAGCTAATCACTTCCTCACCAGTGGTCGCTTGGGCAACTACCTCGATTTCACTGCCAGCCAGCATGCTGCACAATCCGGTTCGAACCACCTCGTGGTCATCGGCAATCAATAACTTGATGCTCATCCACTACTCCCTAATGCTGCAAATCACGGTTTTCATAGTGCCTGGGACCATGCCAGGCCCCCATCGGTAACACTTTTCACTATGACACAGGCCACCTGGTTCCACTACCACCCAACTAAGGGAGGAAACAGCCATTTTTTTACCTCCCCAGCAGGCCGAATATCCTCTTTAAAACAGCCAGTTTAACAGTGGCTGGTGGTCAACCGAGGCAACCAATTGCCATCGCTTCTTAACCGTTAAAGTTTGTTACGGTCAGCACGAAAATGTGCTTTTTCCGGACTAGTCTGACTATGACGATCGTTCCGTATGAACCGATTGAAAAGGATGAAGCCGATCTTTCGTGCCAACGCGCTAACCAACTCCCAAAAGGGATCAACGTTATGAAATCTACGAACGCAACCTTCCGACGTTCCTGGACCACCAGTAAGTTGTTAACCAGCCTGCTGACCATCGGATTACTGCTACCAGGCACAGGCTGCCGACTTGGACATTCGAAAGATCAATCGGCCATTGGCTGGCAGAACTGGCTGCCTCGATCACTAGTTCGGGCACGGACTCAGCCAGAACAGGATGCCGCAGAGGATTCCTCCGAAACGACAGTTGTCGCGGATTCTGAATCCCAAGATAGCCTCCGAAAAATCGCTCCTTTACCACCTAACACTGACTCACAGACGTCGCCGATGGCTCCGTTGCCCGAAGATGGTGTTCCCGAACTGGTCGCAATCGATAACGACTTGCCAAAATTAGAGACCATTCCGAATAAAACCAGCAATACAGACAAAGAAACATCCAAGAACGCTTCGCTCGC
>CAZXJC010000660.1:0-13942 GCA_964640885.1 uncultured Pirellulaceae bacterium
ATAGTCGGGTTCGCATCACGCTGTTGACCGGCAGTTTGTCTGCCGCGGAGCGAACAGAGCGGTTGGCCCAGATTGCGGCGGGTGAGGTCGATTTAGTCATTGGGACGCATGCCGTCGCCCAGGAGGCGGTGGAGTTTGCCCGCCTGGGACTGGTGATCATTGACGAACAGCACAAGTTTGGTGTGCGGCAGCGGGCGGTGCTGAAACAGGCCGGGCTGGATCCTCATTACCTGGTGATGACCGCGACGCCGATTCCTCGTACCGTGGCGATGACCCTGTTCGGAGACCTGGATATTTCCACGATCCGCGAGAAGCCCCATCAGCAGTCGATTCACACGTATTGCGAACCAGCAGAAAAAAGTGAGCAATGGTGGGACTTTTACCGCAAGAAACTGCGCGAAGGTCGTCAAGGTTATGTAATTAGTCCCCTTGTAGAACAGTCCGAACATCGTGATCTGGTTAGCGTCGAGGAGTGTTTTGAAGGTTTGACCAATGGAGAATTAAGTGATTTTCGCCTCGGGCTAGTACACGGTCGGCTGCCAGCCCGTGAGAAAGAAAAAGTCATGCAGGACTTCGCCGAGGGCAAAATCCAGGTGCTGGTAGCGACCTCGGTGGTAGAAGTTGGTGTCGACGTACCGAATGCGACTCTCATGACAATCGTGGGAGGTCAACAGTTTGGGCTCGCCCAGTTGCACCAGTTGCGGGGACGCATTGGCCGCGGAAAGCATACTGGCTACGTCTGTGTATTTGCTCAGCCAGCAAATCCGGAAGCCGAGAAACGTCTCGAAGCCTTTGTCGAGATGACCGATGGCTTTGAACTGGCAGAAGTCGATTTTGCTTTGCGTGGTCCCGGCGAATTGTTTGGATTTCGCCAGCACGGTATGCCTCCGCTGCATATCGCTGACTTAACGCGAGATATGGAACTGTTGATCGAGGCCCGCACGGGAGCTCAGCAAATGATCGATGCAGATCCAGGACTGGCCGATTCGGAAGTAGCGAAATTGCGGCAGATGGTCCTCTCCCGCTACGGAAAATCACTCGATTTAGGGGATGTCGGCTGAGACGAAAGGGACTGCCGGCAGATCAGGCGGGTTGTTCGGCCTGGGCCTTGTCGGAAATGTCGGTGCGACACCAGGCACCAGGCCAGTTGATTGACTGGACTGCCCGATACGCTTGTTCCTTGGCGAGACTGATCGTATCACCCATCGCTGTGATTCCTAAAACCCGGCCTCCCTGGGTCAATACCTGGTCCCCCTCGAGACGTGTTCCGGCGTGGAAGACCTTGACGTCTGGCAATGCGGCTGCCTCGTCCAAGCCACTTATCGGGTGCCCCGTTTCGTAGCTGCCCGGGTAACCCTCACTGGCCATGACGACACAGACGGCCGGTCGGGGATCCCATTTGAGCGGTTCCAATTGTTCCAGGCGACCGTCGACCGTGGCGTCGAGGACTTCCACCAGGTCCGACTGCAGTCGCATTAGCAGCGGCTGGCACTCGGGATCGCCGAAGCGAACATTGTATTCCAGCACCTTGGAGCCATGGCGTGTGATCATCAGTCCAGCGTAAAGGACGCCACGGAAGGGGTTGCGGGAGCGTTTCATGGCGTGAACCGTGGGGACCAGCACGTGTTCTTCGACCCAACTGAGGAGTTTGTCGTCAACGACCGGGGTAGGGCTGTAGGCGCCCATGCCACCCGTATTGGGACCTTGGTCGCCGTCCAGGGCAGGTTTGTGGTCTTGTGCCGGTGGTAGAGTAACAATCGTTTGGCCATCGGTGATCGCCAGCACGCTTGCCTCCTGTCCCTCCAGGCGTTCCTCGAGAATTAACTGGCTACCAGCATCGCCAAAGGCCCGTTGGGTGGCAATTTTGTGAATCGCATCGAGTGCTTCTTGTCGCGTGGAGCAGACGATCACCCCTTTTCCAGCAGCCAGTCCGTCGGCCTTGACCACCAGCGGCACTTCATCGGTGTCGTTGGGATAATGTTCTTGGACGTATCGAATGGCACTTTTGGCATCGCCAAAGACGCGAAAGTCGGCTGTGGGAATGTCGGCTGTGCGGAGCAGTTTTTTGCAGAAGACCTTGCTTGCTTCTAGTTGAGCAGCATTTTTACTAGGCCCGAAAACCCGCATTCCGGCATTTTGCAGTGCATCGACCATGCCGGCTGCCAGGGGTGCCTCGGGCCCAACGACGGTCAAATTCACCTCGTTTTGTCGGGCAAACTGTTGCACGGCGTCGAAGTCATCCAGGTCCAGGACGACATTTTCACAGTCGGTTGCCGTGCCGGCATTCCCCGGGGCGACAAAGACACGCTCGACCTGGGTGCTTTGGGAGATTTTCCAGCCCAGGGCGTGTTCGCGTCCTCCATTTCCAATGACCAGTACATTCATCGGTCCCGCACTCCTCGTGATGCCGGTTTTGACTCAATGGAAGCGATCTGAGTCGCCTCTGAAGCGGTCTATTGATACCAGTTCCGATCGGTTCTGACCAGTCACGGGAGAGTTATTACGGCCCTGGGGCTAGTCTCTGGGCAGCCGACCTTGGGTGGCGGTTAGGGACGCCGTTTTTCCGGATTGGAAGAATTGGAAAATTTCCTCCTATGTTGGGTTTCGACCTTTTGATTGATCGTGTTAGACTACAGCCGACAGCAGGGATGCGACGCCGTTTTAGGCGACAGATCAGCACGGCTAACGGAACCGTCGAAGGACCCTTGCAGAAAGTCATTAAGGAAACTATAAAGTCTTTGGCAAAAATGACTTGGGTTGGTTTTGATGAGTTTTCCTGGGGAGCCTGAGTGATCGGTTTCTGGCGAGGCTCGGAGGACAGCCGGGTTGTCTCCTAAGTGGAGTGACTGGACGTAGGCGATGGTAGACAGAGAGAACATGTCGATCGAGGAGATGCTGGCACTCTGCCGTGGTGGCGATGCTGCGTCGACACCTGCCGAACCAGTTGCGGATGCGCCAGCCGCGGAAGCGGTGCCAGAAGCGCCAGCCGAAGAAGCGCCAGCCGAAGAAGCGGCAGCAGCGGCTCCGCCCGCAGAGAAAAAAGATCCCGCCGCGATGAGCGTAGCTGATATGTTAGCCGCGGCACGTGGCACCGGTTCACCGGCCGCTGCACCCGAGAAGCCGGCAGCCAAGGCAGCTGCACCCAAGCCCAAGCCTAAGCCAGCCGCAGCCAAACCAGCGGCGACCGAGTCGGCCGCCGAACCGAGTGGCCCGATGACGACGGCTAGTATCCTGGCAGCGGCTCGTGGCGAGTCCACGTCGGGACCTGTCTCGAAGGCAGTGGCTCGTGAGCAAGGTCAATCGACTGGTGCCAAACCGGCCAAGGAAAAGCTGGTAGTTCCACCGATGCCTGCCAAGCCGGCTTATGCTCAACCTGTTGAAACAGCCGCTCCAGAGCGTCGTGGTTTTATGGCGGCCCTGGGAGGTGCCTTGTTTGGCTCATCCCTGGCGATGGGATTTACTTCCCTGGCAGCCACGCATTTGCTGTGGGCTTTAGGGTTGGCCCGTTTCATGTTCCCGAACATTTTGATGGAGCCACCGACTCGATTTAAGGTTGGTTTTCCTGATGATTTTTCCCCTGGCCAGGTGCAAACGAAGTTCAAAGCTCAGTTTGGTGTCTGGATTGCCCGCTTTGAGTACGAGGGAGCGGCCCAGATTTATGCCTTGAAGACGGTTTGTACGCACTTGGGTTGTACGCCGAACTGGCTGGAGGGAGAACAGAAATTTAAGTGTCCGTGTCACGGTAGTGGCTTTTACAAGGATGGTATTAATTTCGAGGGGCCCGCACCGCGACCCCTGGAGCGATATGCGATCCGGCTGTCTGACGATGGCCAACTGGAGGTAGACAAGAGCCAGTCCTTTAATCAGGAGATGGGGCAGTGGGCAGACCCGGCCTCTTTTGTTTCCGTTTAAGGTAACGGCAAAGAAGTGAAGTAATAAGTCTGTTTTATTAGTATTAATTTAGTCTGTTGTTGGTTGTTTAGTTCAGGCGATAGTTAGCATGCCATCTCTCGGCGAAATCATTCGAAACTCTCAAATCTGGAAGAGCATCTTCCGTCATCCGGCGCCGGTAGACCGCCGTAATCGCGTGGTGGTGATGCTGACCAACTTCTTTCTTCACTTGCATCCGGTTTCAATCAAGAAGCAGGGGATTGCCCTTAGTTTTACTTGGTGCATGGGAGGGGTGACCTTCTTCTTGTTCCTGGTGGAGACCATTACGGGCGTCCTGCTGATGTTCTATTATCGGCCTACTCTGGAGTGGGCTTATCCGGACATTTTAGCCTTGCGAGATGTTGCTTCCCTGGGGATTCTGCGCGAATTGCATCGTTGGGGTGCGCATGCCATGGTGATCACGGTCTGGCTGCATATGTACCGTGTGTTCTTGACTGGCAGTTACAAGCCACCGCGGGAGTTTAACTGGTCAATTGGAGTTATTTTGCTGGTGCTGACCCTGTTGCTTTCCTTCACAGGCTATTTGCTGCCATGGGATCAGTTGTCGATTTGGGCCATTACGGTCGGATCGAACATGGGTCGGGCAACGCCGTTCCTGGGCTCGGAGGGGCCCGGTGCGCAATTGCTGACCGTAGGAGGAATTGACATGATCACCAATGCCTCGGATGCGAGGTTTGGATTGCTCGGTGCGCGCTTCGTGGGTGAAGAAACCTTGAATCGTTTCTACGTATTGCACTGTATTGCGATTCCGCTGGCGGCTGCATTGCTGTTGGCAATTCACTTCTGGCGCATTCGTAAGGATGGAGGAATTAGTGGGCCGCTCTAAGGGGGCGGTGGGTGGTGAAGTTCCCGCCCTGTCAATTCAGCACCTGGAACGTTGTGAATAATCGATCGAGGCAGGTTTAGTCCTGGTAAAGAGAATAACGATAAGACGATGCATTTAAGTGAAGCCGAATTTTTGAATAGCATTAGTGGGTTCCTGGGAGCCTACTATCTCGTGCTGGCGGTTTCCAATGCGCTCATGGCTTACTATCTCTGGAAGAGCGGTCGCGGGACGGTCATTTGTAGCTGTTGCCGTTTTCCGTTTACGACGACGCATCTCTGGCTGGTCGTATCCATGCTCTTTGTCACGATTGCCCCGCTGGCTATGAGTGGGAATCCAAAGTGGATGGGCTGGGTTTCGATACCTTTAGGCATTCGCAATTTTCTCGATACGCTGATGGGGCCGGTGATTTACACCGTGGGAACGATTGTTGTTCTGGGAGTCCTGTTTGTCTTTCGCCGATTTTTTGTCAGGCCGATGGTGGCCTGGGCGGGCTTGAATCTGGCGCTGGTCTTAATGGGTTTTTCCATGACCGCCCCTGATTTTGCTGCGATTGTGACCAAGCCGGACAACGTCCCGATCGTAGGCCTGGTATTCATGCTGGGCTTCTTCAACTGGCTTTCCGCTTCTCGGGCTGTGAAAAATGATGACCGAATTCGTGAGGGTCTCGAGCCTTTGGAGAAGTTGGATGACGAAAAGGTGCTGGTCTGGCCTGACCTGGTCTACACCGAATTGATCTGCATGGTTGCTTTGACAGCCTTGTTGCTGCTCTGGGCGATCGCCCTGCAGGCTCCGTTGGAAGAACCGGCCAGCAGCGTTAAGACTCCCAATCCGTCCAAGGCTCCCTGGTACTTCCTGGGATTGCAGGAAATGCTGGTCTACTACGATCCCTGGATGGCAGGAGTGGTTTTGCCGAGCATGGTGCTGTTTGGTTTGATCGCGATTCCGTATATCGATTTTAATAAAGAAGGCAACGGCTATTACACGATTGAGCAGCGCAAGTTTGCTTACCTGGTATTCCAGTTTGGATTCCTGGTGATGTGGATCACGTTGATCGTGATGGGGACGTTCTTGCGCGGACCGAACTGGAACTTCTTCGGGATGTACGAGACCTGGGATGCGCACAAGGTAGAAGCGCTCAATAATGTTGATTTATCCGAGTATTTTTGGGTTCATATGCTCAGCATGGGGCGCCCCAAGGCTCCTGAAGGGAGTGGTGGGCTGCTGCAACTGGGTTACATCTTGTTGCGCGAGTCGCCAGGCATTGTGCTGGTTCTTTTGTACCTGGCTCTGTTGCCGCCGGTGTTGATTGCGAGTAGTAAGTTTTTCAGAGAGCTCTATTCGAATATGGGGTTTTTGCGGTTCATGGTCTTGTCGAATCTGATTCAGATGATGGCCTTGTTGCCAATTAAGATGGTGCTGCGCTGGACGATTGATTTGAAGTATTTTATTTCCATTCCGGAATATTTTTTGAACTTGTAGGGAGTGCTCTGCGCACTGTTGGCCAGAGAGACAGTTAAGTTATGCCTGCTACAGACAAAACCCGGTACAACATCAAGTTGCTGCACGTCATTTTTGCCGTGTCTGGCTTGATCCTGCTGATTTCTACGCTCTGGATGCTCAAGGCGGATCATCAGCGGGAATGGAAGCAGTATCAGCGTAAAGCTCGCTCCATTGATCTACGGATGACGGACTGGCGGCAATTGCAGCAACAGACCGAAACGCTCAGCAATGCGCACCAGCAAATTCTAAAGAAACTGGCTGCAGCACAAGACGTCCCAAAGGACCCGGCACTGTTGGCACAGTTTGAGAAACTCGCTGGCAAAAAGTTGGCCTCGGATTCCGAAGCGAATCTCGCTGCTGAGATTGCCGCGGCCAAGCAAGAAGAAGCAAAGTTGCTGGGGAGTCTTAAGTTCCGTCGCGCTGACTTGGATAAAGCTAAGGCAGACCTGGGGCTGGCCGTTCGTGACGGTTTAGGCGAGGCGCGGCAGGACGAACTGCAGTTGATCATTGATGGCGTGCAGGTGGACGTCGATAGCCAGACCAAGGGTTATGATCAGGCCAAAGATAAACGCCAAAAGCTGCAAGCGGTGTTTGCGGATCTGATGAAAGATGTGCGTGAACTGGAGAAACAGCGTGACGACAGTAAGGCCGAGGAAAACCGGCTGATTGCCTCGATCCAGGATCGGCAGGCTAAGTGGTTTGAAGGGGCTTGGCTTGGTAAACGCTGGTTGGAATTGCCAATTCTTGATGCCTTTAACTCGCCGCTCACGATTGAGAACCTGTGGAGTGAAGACCTCGAGCAAGATTACAACCATCGCATGGTTCGCAGGTTCGATCGTTGTACGACCTGTCATCAGTCGATGGAAAAAACGATGCCCGGTTCTGCGACGGACGGGGCTTACCTGCGTCAACGGGTTGTCCAGTTGAGGCTTGCTACACCCGAACTGGTTCGTTTGCAGGCAGCAGAAGAGGGGATTGCGCCGCCGGCAACAGAAGGTGACGATAAAGAGAACACGGGTTCCGAGAAAGAGAAAAACGTTCCTCCCATCAAGCAATTGCTCGATGCGTACGGTATCCAGTTGGCCGAAGCGGGGCTGCTGAACCGAGGGGAAATTACCGTCCAGTTTGTTGAGCCACGGACCTTGGGCGCGAAAGCTGAAGCTTTGGCTGATATTCCGGTAGCTGAAGGTGAGTTAGTCGAGGATATCGTTAAGAGCATCTTGGAATCGCCCGGTTTGTCGGGCGTGGATGTGTTTACTCAGACGCATGTCGATACGCGACCGGGATTCCAGTTGGGTGATGTGTTGCTGGCAATTAATGATGATCCCATCGAGTCCAGGGGTAGTGCAACTCGTACTCGCCAGGCGGTTATCTTGCGATTGATCGACTTAGGTAAGAAAAAGGAACCGATCGAGATCACCGTCAGACGCGGTTTGCCGCACCCGTTTTCCTCGCACCCGCGGTTGGACCTGTTCGTTGGATCACTCAGTCCGCACAAAATGGACCAGTTCGCTTGCACGGTCTGTCATGAAGGGCAGGGGAGTGCAACTGCGTTTAAATGGGCATCGCATACGCCCGACAGCCTCAATGACCGAAGTGATTGGATGAAAGAGCATGGCTGGTTTGATAATCATCACTGGGTCTACCCGATGCATCCTCAGCGGTTCATGGAATCGTCCTGCCTGAAATGTCATCACAATGTTACCGAATTGCAGCCGAGCGTGAGCCATCCTGAGCCACCTGCTCCCAAGTTGCTCAAAGGTTACAACCTGATTCGTAAATACGGGGGTTATGGATGGCACGAAATCAACGGCTATGAAGGTCCCACTAAGCGCATTGGGCCTGATATGCGTTTAGAGCCGAACTTCTTTGCCGCGGCACTAGCGCTGAAGGCAGACGCAGGTTTTGAGAATTTGTCGTCCGAGGAACAAGGTTTGATCGAGCACTTGATCGATCATCCGGAAGAAGATGCAGTCAGGACACGTGTGTCCGACTTGTTGACTCGGGATGAGAATCGCGAAGCGGATGCAAAAGCAGCGGCAGCAAAAGCAGCGGCAGAAGAAGCAGCGGCAGAAGAAGCTCCGGCAGAAGAAGCTCCGGCAGTCTTCGAAGGAGGCTTTCGCCGCAAGATGGCCGCCTTGCTTAAAGATGTCAATCCGGCCGGTACATTGCGTAAGCCTGGTCCCAGTTTGCGATTCGTTGGGAAAAAAGTCGAAGGGAATTTTCTTTTCGACTGGATTGCTAAGCCGGAACGATTTCGCCCCAGTACCCGGATGCCGCAGTTCTTTGAATTGTGGGGCCACTTAGATGAGAGTCATGGAGAAGGGGCAAAGTACAAAGCTAATCGCCACGGCAGATTTGAACCGGTTGAAGTGCAGGCAATTGTTGAATACTTGCAAGATCGGTCGCAGTCGTTTGATTATTTGCAACCACCCGCTGGTATCAGTCCGACAACCCCGGAGGCGCAAGTAGCTCGGGGCAAAGTGCTTTTCCAGGAACGAGGTTGCTTGGCTTGCCATAGCCACGTCGACTTCCAGGAGATGGAACCTTACCGGGATCCTCAGCAATCCGTGCAGGGCCCAGATCTTACTGGACTGGCCGGGAAATTTGGTTCGGAACAAGATACTAATGGTCCTCGCTGGCTTTACAGTTGGATCAAGGAGCCGAGTCGTTACCACGCGCGAACTGTGATGCCTGATCTGTTCTTGGATCCGATTGTGAACAAGGATGCGGCCGGCAAAGTGCTGCAAGTGACCGATCCGGCGGCTGACATTGTGGCTTACCTGCTATCAGGGAAAACCTCCTATCAACCGAAGGTTACGGAACTTAACCCAGAGGATATGGAGGAACTGCTGGACGTTTATCTGAGGGATGGCTATGCCGTTTCGATGAACGACATTAAGGCGAAAGGGTTTTCGCCTGCCCAGGCGGCCCGTTTGCAGGGCCATGAACAGGAGTTGGCTGTTTCGCAAGAGGATTATGATCAGGAAAAACCGCTTTCCCAGCAGCAGAAAATGCGTTACCTGGGGCGCAAGACGATTGCCAAGTATGGTTGTTACGGGTGCCACGATATTCCAGGCTTTGAAGATGCCAAGTCGATAGGAACGGGACTGGCCGATTGGGGCCGGAAGGACCCGGGCAAGTTGGCTTTTGAGCATATTAATGAATTTCTCGCTGGGCATGGACATGGAGCCGGACATGAGGATGAGCATGGCCAGGCTGATCAGTCGCATGGGGACCACGGTGCAGAGCTGTCGTCCGAGCATGCCGCTGAAGCAGTAGTGGAGTCAGGTCGAGACAGCAATTTCGATGACGAGATGCCAGATTTCTACGCACACCAATTGCACTCTCACAATCGAACGGGCTTTCTTTATCAGAAATTGCGGGCGCCTCGCAGTTACGATTATCACAAGACCGGAAACAAGACTTATAACGAACGCTTGCGAATGCCCCGGTTCCCCTTTAGTACCGAGGATCGGGAGGCAGTTGCGACCTTTGTGCTTGGCCTGGTTGCCGACGCGCCACGTGATAAGTACATCTACCATCCGAAGCCGAAGCAACAGGCGGTTGAAGCGGGTCTGCGGGTTATTGAAAAGTACAATTGCAAGGGTTGTCACGTGTTGACGGCTGAAACCTGGGACATTGCTTTTCCCGCCGGAGCTTATCTGGAGCCACCGCGGGCCCAGGGGACTGAGCAGTTGTTTCCGTTTCAACGGCCAGTCTTTAGCCGGGAAGAAATCGAAGCGTCTCAGGAATCGGATGGCCAGGGGTTGCAGCATGCAACCGTGAGCGGGCTGCCAAGACTGGGAGGGGCTGGTTGGTCACGTGTAGACGATCACGAAAATGACGAAAGTCTAAACCGTCTTTTGGGTGAAGGCGAGGTCTCTCTAACGACCTCGCTAACCGTCTTTATGGATCTCTGGAAGCCGATGCTAATCGGGGGAAAGCCTTATGAAACGGGGCTTAGTCCCTTTGGTGTTCGCACGGAGTACGTTAAAGCTCGTAGAGCAGCCAGTGGCGGAGATCTGTCGAAGTACTTGCTTCCGCACATTGTTTCGCGCTACCAGAAACCGCCGGAGAAACCGGGAGAGGAAGCGACCAAGGTCACTATGTGGGGCTACTTAGCGCCGCCGCTCATTGGCGAAGGTAAGAAAGTGCAAACGAGTTGGTTGCATGAATTCCTGTTGGATCCCTATCCGATTCGGCCCGTGGCAGTTTTGCGGATGCCGCGATTCAATATGTCGGAGCGAGAAGCGACGGAACTGGTGAATTATTTTGCTGCTCGTGATAACGTGGATTACCCGTATTCATTCGTGCAACGGCGTCGTACGGCGCACCTGGCCTCGGAAGACGAGGCGTACCGCCAGTTGTTAAAAGAGCAAGGGCACGCAGAGGACCCGCAGCCGGGGCGACGTTTTGCGGATGCCATGAAAGTAGTTGTCGACAAGGACAATTGTGTTCTCTGTCATATCGTGGGCGACTACGTACCCGTGCGTCCGGATCCAGCCCCCAACCTGGCGCAAGTTTATCGTCGTTTGCGACCGGACTACGTCCGTAACTGGGTGGCCAAGCCTAGTGCCGTCCTCCCTTATACGAATATGCCAATTGTTTTTAAGTCTGCTCCCGATGACAAGGAATTTGGTGGAGGAGTAAAGCAATCGCTTTACCATGGTCGACGGATCGAGCAACTCGATGCAGTGGTTGACCTGTTGATGAACTATGACTTGTACGTCAAGCAGCGTGCCAATATTCGTTCCATGGTTAAGACTGTCCCGGCGGCGGTTGAACCAGGTGGCGATGAGGAAGAGAGTCCAGGGGGCTCGGATAGTGGAAACTAATTTTTGACTTGAATAAGCAACGAGGTGAAGTAACACAAATTGACTGGATAACTGGGAATGTCGCGTGTGAAATTGGCCAGTAAGCCTGTTTTTCCGGGTGAATGAGACTAGCAAAATGGTCCGCCCGGGCCCAGGCGCTTTATAATGGCCTGATCGTCACGCCTGTCTGCCGGGGATTAAACCGAACGGCAGACATTATTCCCGCCGGAGTTTCCAAGATGGAAACCCTACCAATGGTTGTCGCACTGACCGAAACTGGATCGTCCGGTTAGTGTGCAGGAGTAAGAATTTAATGATGAAAAAAGTATTACTAGTTTTGATCGGCGCACTGGGAGTTCAATTGAGTTCCGGCTTGGCAATGGGTCAGCAATGGGGACATTTGTCGGCCCGGTTTGTCTTTGATGGGACTCCGCCGAAGCCTGTGCCGACCGTGGTTACCAAGGATCAAGCGGTTTGTGGCAAGTTTAAGCTGATGGACGAATCGCTTGTTGTTAATGCCAAGAATAAAGGGATTGCTAACGTTGTTGTCTTTCTGCGAGACAGCAAGAAACCGGCGATTCATCCGGATTACGAAAAGGCACTGAAAGACAAGGTTGTTTTAAACAACATTAACTGCCGTTTCGAACCGCGTGTCGCATTGATTCGGACTGGGCAGGCTGTGGTTCTGGGAAATAAGGACCCAGTTGGCCATAACACCAAGATCGATACGTTTTTTAACCCGGGTGTGAATCCACTGATTCCTTCGGGAGCTCAATTGGAACAGAAGTTCATGATCGAAGAACGGTTACCAGCCCGCGTCAGTTGCAGTATTCATGCCTGGATGGGTGCCTGGTTAGTCATCCGTTCCAATCCGTATTTTGCTGCCAGTGATGCCGATGGCAAGATCCACATCAAGAATATCCCTGCTGGAACCTGGGAATTCCAGTTTTGGCAGGAGAAGTCAGGCTACGTTCGCACGGTGACGGTCGGTGGTAAGAAAACCGAGTGGAAGCGGGGACGGGTTGACCTCAAGATACCGGCTGGTAAGACGCTGGACCTGGGGGATGTTGTTGTCGACAAGAAGTTGTTTCAGTAAGAGTCAACAGACAGGAAATAAATAGATGTCGAGTTGGAAGAGGAATCTAAGCGGGATCGGTTTGCTGCTGCTGCTAGGTGTACTAGCAGGCTGCGAGCGAAGCGTTGCTGATGCCTTGGATACCGATAGCGATAGTGTTCTCACGATTCGCAAAGAGGTAACGGCGGCCGGCGGAGCGAGTTCGCCAGTTACTGCGATAGCAGAGCCAACTGGATTTGCGACGTTGACGGGTGAATTTAAGGTAGCTGGTTCGTTTAAACTCAAACCAGGACTGGTCGCAAGCGGAGAGCATGCGAAGATTTGTTCCCCCGATGGTTCACTGCTGGTGAATCGTGAATTAGAAGTTGGCGAAAACAATGGACTGGCCAACGTGGCTATTTGGTTAACGAAGCCACGTAAGGTGCCGAAGACGGACGCCTGGATTAATCCGGAATATTACACGGCGGAGCGACAAACGGCCGAGTTGACCGGAGAAAACGGTTTCGATCAGAAAAATTGTATGTTCCTGACTCGTACGTTTGCCATGCAGAATACTCAGAAACTGCAGATCCTCAATAGTGACCCGATTGGTCATAATACGAAAATTGAAGGTGACCCCGGTGGCGGAGCGGCTGGCGCGAACCCGAATGTTGGTGCTAACAGCAGCGTCATGTATGAGCCGATTGGCTACTCGAACCAGCCCTTTAAGGTTTCCTGCAGTATCCATAACTGGATGGACGCCTGGATGCTGGTACGTCCGAATCCCTTTTTCGCGGTCTCGGATGCGAATGGTAAGTTTGGAATTCCGCATATTCCGGCCGGTGTCAAACTGGAGTTTCGGGTTTCCCATGAAGGCCGCTACCTGGATGAAAAAAACGGTCGTGTTAAGCTGACCCTCAACGGCGAGGAGCTTCCCATTAAGAGTGGGAGAATCAAGCTCTCCGGAATTAATCCGGGCGACAAGCTTGAATTGAAATTTGTACTCGATGCGAAAGCGAATGACTGGCAGTAATATGGTTTTGTTTCCAAGACAACGGTTCGTTGTGATGCTCGTCGCCGTGGCGACAGGGGTGGCCGCAGGTTGCGGTTCGCCGGTGGCTGAGTTTCGTCCCAACGTCGGCTTTCAACTCAAGACGGAAGCTGAGGCAGAATCGCAATTAACCGATGAACAGCAGAATAATATCGCTACGATACTGGAAGGATTGTTCGGGACTCCGGACGAATTTAACATTCCCGAGGTGCCCGGCGTTCAAATGACCCAGTTGCTGGACGAGACGGCTCTCGACATGGCTGCCGGGCCGGTCTCTGTCGACGAAGATGGGCGCACCCATGGACTCTATCGTCAACATTGTGCCCATTGTCACGGAATAACTGGTGACGGGATGGGGCCGACCGCTGAATTTTTGAATCCTTACCCGAGAGATTATCGAAAGGGTGTCTTTAAGTTCAAGTCAACTCCCAGGCCTGCTGCGCCGACCCACGGGGATCTACATCGGGTCCTTAGGGAAGGGATCCCCGGAACCGCGATGCCTTCTTTTCGGGTGTTGCCTGAAGACCAGAAAGAAGCCCTCGTTCAATACGTTATTTATTTGAGCATGCGGGGTGAAATGGAGCGGTTGCTGATTCCCGAAGCGCTCGGGATCGGTGAACTGGGGATCGAAGGGGACCAGTTGTTCCTGGATATGTCGAAACAGGCAACGGACGCAGAGGTTTTTGCGGAGCGGACAACGTATATTCAGGAGCAATTGGCAGCCATTGGTAATCGTTGGTTGA
>CAZXJC010000661.1:0-3062 GCA_964640885.1 uncultured Pirellulaceae bacterium
AAAGTACAAAACTCATCCATTAACTGATGCGAGGATCCGGATCAATTTCCATAGCGCGATTGAAACTAAACAAGAAAGAGAGTACCGGCTCGAAGACAAACAGGAAGGCCAGTGCCGAACCTGCAATGAACAGGAGCAGGCTAAAGGGCAGGTAGATGTGGATGTACTTCTTTTCGTGCGGGTAGAGTCCAGCTGCCACGAACGACCAGATAAAGTAGAAGACCCACGGACTCGCTATGATGAATCCAAAAATAAAACCGGCCTTCATCCAGATCATGAACGCTTCGTGGGCGTTGAGCGTTTTAACGGAAGTCTCGGCCGTTTTCCAGGTTTGAATTTCCAGTGTTTGCAATTCGTCTGGCAGTTCCATCTCTTGTTGGAAGAGATCCGGAGCTGCTTTTTGTAAGTCTTTTATCAGCGCTTGAGCGTCAATACGAACAGAATCTGGCAGGAGTCGATTTTCCAGCCGTTGTTTTAACTGCTCTGGGGGTACATTGGTCGCTTCTCCTTCCAAGCGGGCAGTTTCGAGGGCGTATTCTTCAAGTGCTTTCTTGAGGGGTTCCTGGATCTGCATGACGACCTTGTTGGCGAAATACAAGCCAACCAGGAAACAGACCCCTAGTACCAAGGCTGATTTTACGAGCACCCCGCGCAGTTCTTCCAGGTGCTCGCCGAAAGACATCGTGGTGTCTGAAAAAAGATCATCTGGGGGCTGTTTTGACATGAGTGGTTTCTCGTTCGTTGCCAGCAGATGAAAAAATGCGTGCTGTCGATCAGGAAGGCGAGACCAGACAGCTCACCGCGGACAGTTACTCATTCGATTACTAGATCCGCATTGGATTTGTTGCAAAACAGCTAGGATTGACGGCTACTCTGCCAGCGGTATGGGCCATGGCCTAAGATCAAACGAAGCTACGGGTTTCGTGCGCCGCCTGACTAACTCATAATTGATAATACCACTGTTACTACGTGGAGACAACTGGCTCGATTATCAACTGCTGATTTACAGTTTCACCGTAGTAACGTGCAGCCAGAAAACCGATTCGGTTGATTGACCAGAACGTGAAATACTAGATGACGCTCTACCCGCTCCGCTTTGAACCGCTTTTGCGACGCTACATTTGGGGAGGGCGCCGTTTGGCAACCCTGCTAGGAAAGTCATTGCCAGCGGGGGAAGATTATGCGGAGAGCTGGGAACTGGTGGATCACCATCAGGCACAGAGTGTTGTTCAATTTGGTCCGTTGCAAGGGCTTTCCTTGCATGAGCTCTGTCAGCGGTTTGGTGAAGAATTGTTAGGGGCGGGGAATGGTGGCGATGGATTTCCCTTGTTGTTTAAGTTTATTGATGCTCAACATGATCTTTCTCTGCAAGTCCATCCGGATGACCAGATGGCAGCTGCGCTTGATCCACCGGATCGGGGTAAAACAGAAGCTTGGGTCGTGCTGCACGCAGATCCGGACAGCCAGCTCTATGCGGGCCTGCTGCCGGGAGTGGATCGGCAGCGGCTAGAGGCAGAGTTGAGTCAAGGAAATATCAAACAGTGCTTACAGCGTTTTTCTCCGCAGACCGGAGACTGTTTTCTGATCAAAGCTGGCCTGGTCCATGCCATCGGTGCTGGACTGGTGATTGCTGAGATTCAACAGGCAAGTGATACGACCTTTCGTTTACATGACTGGAATCGTGTTCGTGCCGATGGTCAACCAAGGTCTCTGCAGGTCCAACAGGCTCTCGCGGCGATCGATTTTGAAGCGGCCCCGGTCGTTCGACGGGAAGCAAGCCGCGGCGACCAGGCAAAGGGTGTTGAGCGACTTTTCGAGTGCGATAAATTTGTCTTGGATCGCTGCAGCTTTGCAGGACAGAAGAAAATTGGCGGGGATGAGAAATTTCACCTTCTGGTTGTGCTCCACGGCCAGGTGATGGTTGACTCTGATCCATCGCAACTGGCATTGCAGAGGGGACAAGTCTGCCTGATTCCGGCAGAAATTGAGCCGGTACAATTGATGGCGGCCGAGCCAGTGACATTGCTGGATATCTTTTTGCCGTGACTTAAACACTGCTGGCTGCTTTGTTAAGAAGACAAGCAGGAAGATTCCGAGGCCAGCCAGATTTTGGGTAAAACTACTCGGAGCTGCCCAGATTCGTCTTTAAGCGAGTTGGTTGGGCCCCTATAATCCCCGGCGCTTTGAATTCCCTGTCACGGCATATTTTACGTTCCTGAGCGGTCTCTATGAAAAACAGAATTCAAGTTTGTTTACTTGGCTCGCTGCTGCTACTGGGAATCGCTGGTTGCCAGTCCTTACCTTCAGACCTTTTTCAACAGTCACCTGGTTCGAGCTACCAGCAGCAGTCCCGTGCGGTTCTGCATGATCCTTATCCAAATACGGATGCAGCTCCTGAGGTAGTAGGCGGTCGCCCGCGAGGATATCAGCAACCACTAGCGGAACCAGTGAACAATCGGCTCTTTGTGGACAGTTTTCCGGGCCGACTCGATCGCTAGGGCTACGGTCTTGACGAACGATTGTCTTCGGGCAGGGTTCGACAACTCTCTTCGGTCTCTGGGACAAACATGCCCAAGGAAGTATGATAGGAGCTTAGTTGTCGAGTTGTTTGCATTTGTTCTGCGTCGTAGTTGGGTTAGAGACAAACGTTACCGATGAATTCCAGATCACGGAGAGGTCCCCGAAAAAAGAAGCAATCGCCAAAGGTTGCGGCGAGTGCAGGAGAGCGATTGCAAAAGGTTTTGGCTCGTGCGGGGGTGGGCAGTCGCCGAGCTTGTGAAGAGCTCATTCAAGAAGGCCGTGTTGAAGTTGATGGTAAGGTGGTGACTAAGTTGGGCACGCGAGTCGATGTGACTCAGCAGAAAATCCGCGTGGATGGAGAAGAAAAGGGGAGTACCCAGCAAATCTATTACATGGTGAACAAGCCGCCCGGCGTTGTTTCGACCAATCGTGATCCAGCAGGACGTATGCGGGTCATCGACTTAATTAATAGTGATATGCGATTGTTTCCGGTCGGACGCTTGGACCGGACGAGTGAAGGTTTGATTATCGTCACGAACGAT
>CAZXJC010000662.1:0-2641 GCA_964640885.1 uncultured Pirellulaceae bacterium
CAAACTGGGCTTTGACACCTGCCAGGTACTTTCGTTCCGCCTCGGGAATCCCCAGCTTCTCAAAAGTATCCTTAATCTCTTCCGGGACATCATCCCAGGTACGACCCTGTTCAGTGGTCGGCTTCAAATAATAGTAGATATCGTCAAAGTCCAGGCTGATACTGCCGCCCCAATCAGGCATTGGTTTGGAGTGAAAGATATCAAGTGACTTGAGGCGGAATTTTCGCATCCATTCCGGCTCTTCCTTGATGTCCGAAATCTGCTTCACAACCTCTGTGCTAAGCCCTTTTTGGGCCTTAAAGACAGCTTCCGATTCCGTACGAAAGTCATATTTCTGGACATCCCCGATCTCTTCCTGCGGTGAATCGGGTCTAAGTTCAGTTGCCATTATCTATTCCTCCATCTGATCCAATTGGCTCATACTTCCTGTTCCACCATGGCACGGTTCTCTGCTTCCGCATCCGGATAGGCTGCACGAATCCGCTCGTAACCCTTGGTATGTAATTCTTCAGCCAGTTCAGCAGTTCCTGTCTCTACAATTCGTCCGCCAAGCATGACGTGCGTGAACTCCGGTGGATTATGAACTAGCAACTTATCGTGGTGAGTAATAATCAACAAACCCATTTCCTCACCGCCAATGTCCGCGATACTGCGACTTGCCAAACGAACGGCATCAGCATCCAAACCACTGTCTGTTTCATCCAGGATAGCAAACTTGGGTTGCAACATTGCTAACTGGAGGATTTCGGCACGCTTCATCTCACCACCGGAAAAACCATCGTTAACATAGCGACGGGCAAATTCCGTCTCCATCCGCAACTGTTCCATCTTGCCTCGCAGTTCCTTGCGAAAATCCTTCATGGGCATCAAGTCTTCGCCCTCTTTACGCTCTGGGTTGCGGACATTGGTAGTCGCATGACGCAGGAAGTCAGCCATTTTGACTCCCGGGATGGCAACCGGACGTTGGAAGGCCATAAAGATACCAGAACGAGCTCGCTCATCTGGACTCATCTCCAAGACATTCTCTCCATTGATTTCAATGGACCCGGCGGTCACCTCATATTTAGGATGGCCCATGATGGCCAGCCCAAGCGTACTCTTGCCAGATCCATTGGGTCCCATCAACGCATGCGTTTGACCTTGCTTAAGCTGCAAGTTAACGCCACGCAATATTGGTTTTTCTTCAACCTGGACATGCAAATCAGTAATATTCAGTTCGTTCATTAGTTCACAGCGAGAAATGTTAGATAATCAATTATTCTTCTACTCAACCCGCGGTCGGGCCCATTAACCGGTAATTTTCTGGTGGCTCTCCAGCGGTTCAATATCCGCCGGCGCTTCGACGTATCCACTGTGATGCGGGACCGGCAACTCGTCGTCCACTTTAACACCACGCGCCAGGAATCCACTGGACTCTGAATTACGTTTAGCAATTCGATGCCCCTTGATCTTATCCTGGATCCGCATCAAACCTTCCAACAAGGCTTCCGGGCGTGGCGGACAACCGGGAACATAAACGTCTACGGGGACTACTAAATCAACGCCCTTGACCACGTGGTAACCCCATTTGAAATACGGGCCGCCGCCGACCGTGCAAGCGCCCATGGCGATCACGAACTTCGGATCAGGCATCATGTTATATAAGCGACGGACCCGACTGGCCATTTTGTAGGTGACCGTGCCAGCAACAATCATTAGATCTGACTGACGCGGAGTAGCTCGAAACGCACCCGCACCAAATCGATCCAAGTCATAGCGACTGGCACCAGCAGCCATCATCTCGATCGCACAACAAGCCAAGCCAAATGTCATCGGCCAGATACTTGATTGCCGAGCCCAGTTAATAGCCTGCTCTACCGTTGTCGTGACAACGTTTTCTTCCATCCGACCTTCAATCCATGGTTGTCTCATCGTTCGATCCTGTCGCCTTAAAATTCTGTCTACTAAAAATCAAGTTTACGCTTCGTGGTCCATCCTAACACCGCGCTTAATGCACAGCGGTTGACTCACTACCAACTTCGAAAGTACAGCAACTGTCACCGTCTAAACGACATTCCGTCAGTGCCACTGAACTTCCCAAGACATCCGCCAACATCATTCGTTCCATACTGCAAATTGATCGATCCTGTTCAGCTAATCCCGGGTAAGGACAGGCCAACATGGTTAAAACTGGCAAGTCCCCCTCTTCGCTAACGCTAAAGGGGACCTCGCGGTCGGTAAGCAACTCTCCAAACTGATCCAACCGTTCCGCGATTGTCTCAGCCTGAACCTGATCACCATACATGACCGTCAAACGTTTGGAAATCCGTTGCAACAAACCACGACGAATTTCCACGTTGTCGATACTGCGAATCTCCTGCCATAAAGCGATTGCCAGATCGGCAAAATTCGCCCCCGTCTTGCGTTCCCCTTTGGAAGTCAACAGGTAACGGTGACTGGGACGCCCACGCCCCGCTTTAACCGCCACCCTCGTGATGTACTCCTGAGTCAGCAGGCGATTAAGTCGCTGGCGCACGGCTGTCGCCGTGACCTGCATCGCTGCCGATAACTGCGCAACGGTCATCTCCTGCTGCTTACGCAACAGATCCAAGATCGCCACATCTGAGGGTACTAAGTCCATGTTTATCGCTTTTAGTATGTT
>CAZXJC010000663.1:0-6363 GCA_964640885.1 uncultured Pirellulaceae bacterium
CTTTGGTTTGGGGCAAAAGGTAGGAGCTTTTGTTGACGGGGGTGCAAACTTTGTCCACACGCTGGGTATTCCCCTGGAACTGGCCATCGGCATCATCGCGGTACTGGTCGCCAGTTTTGCTGCCACCACGCTTGATACGGCTACCCGTTTGCAGCGTTACGTGGTCCAGGAACTGGCCACCACCGTACGAATTCAACCTTTAAAGAACAAATACCTGGCGACTGCCTGCTGTGTCCTGTTGGGAGGTGCCATGGCCATGATTCCAGCACCTGGCAAAGGAGCAGGAACCGGGGGGCTAATTCTCTGGCCCCTCTTTGGCGCCACGAATCAGTTGTTGGCTGGTCTGGCCTTCATGGTAATCGTCTTCTACCTGTGGCGCCGCAACAAACCAATTTGGTTTGCCTTCATCCCAATGATCGTCATGCTAATCATGCCTGCCTGGGCCCTGCTATGGCAACTGTTTCATCAGAACCCGGATCCGGCACTCAGTGGCTGGTTCTGGCCGCTCTGGGAAATGATTAGCGGAGAACAAGCCTGGGCCTGGCAAAATACACACCTGCTCTTTGGTGTAGGGGTGATGGTGATGGCATTGCAAGTTTGGATGGTGATTGAGGGCCTGCTGCTACTGCCAAAAGTGCGCGGTATCGAAGAAGAAGCGCTCCCACCGCTGCCGGCACATCCCTCGGTAGCGGGTGGACGGTCCTGTTAAGCCTGCTCTGCTTCATCCTGGTGTGATGAGGACTCGAGGACTTGCTGGATTTCAATTGCCTTATGGCCTTGTATCGTCCCAGCACGGGCCGTAAATTTCGGCTCGCCATCAAGGTAGATGCGAAAACCATCATCCGCTTCGATCGGGGTTCGCAAGATATCACCTTCCGCTAATTCAGCGAAATCTGCCGGTGAGATTTTCATCTGGGCCAGCAGTGCACGCAATTGCGTCTGACCACCGGAGGGCTGCACGTGAGCCGTATCGAATTTCATCACGGCTTCGCCGGTATCTGCTTCCTGCAAGACACCTTGCGCCAACGGGGCTCGAGCACTGCGCAAAGCACTCATCGGCAATCCCTGACGCCAGCTTCCCCGCACGTTGTCAAAGCTGATTTCCAATTGCACTAATACCAGTTCATCACGCGGGGCCAAACCTTGCATCCGCCGGGGATTGGTTTCCACGCTCTCCAGTGAGAAAGTGCAGTCGAGCGTCCCGGACCAGGCTCGCTGTAAAATCACCAAGAATCGTTCTGTCATCTGTTGCATCAGATGCAGTTCAATTTCAGTGGCTGTTCGTCTCTCTAGCGTGGAGACCTGGTTGCCACCACCGAGCAGGCGACTAATGATCGGAAACATTACGGCAGACTCTATTTCCAGTAGCCAGGGACTTTGCAGTGGCTCTGCTCGCATCACATGCAAGCAAGTAGGCATTTCCATGCCCAGGATAAACTCACCAACCGTAGTCAATTGAACACTGGCCGCCCGCACTTTCACATCGGTACCGAGCGAATGTTGCAGCTCCGTCCCCAGTTCTGCGCAAATCCCCTGGTAACGAACCTGGACTGCTTCTAACTGGCGTTCTTGCCAGCGGCTGGCCGACGATTGCTCACCTTCAGCGTTGTCAGAGACCGTATCGACGGGCTCAGAATCGTCTGCTTCAGGTGGGACATCCGGTCCGTAGCCTGACAGGCCGTTCACTTCATCTTCGTTAAAAACTTGATCATCCATGATCCACTCACTGACGTATCTGTCCGTCTCCTAAAGCAATGTACTTGTACGAGGTTAATTCATTGAGACCACAGGGCCCGCGGGCATGAAACTTATCGGTGCTAATGCCGATCTCTGCGCCCAGTCCAAATTCACCACCATCATTGAATCGCGTACTGGCATTAACCATCACCGCGGAACTGTCAACTTCGTTCGTAAAAGCTTCGATGGCTGCCTCATCGCTGGTCACGATGGCATCCGTGTGATGCGATCCATGCTGATTAATATGCGCGATCGCCTCTGCTACCGAGCTGACAAGACGAACTGAAATGATGGGTCCCAGGTATTCCTGGTCATAGTCTTCTGCCGATGCTGCCACGATCTCGGCAGACAACTGACGGCTCGCTTCGTCCCCACGAATTTCAATGTCGTGGCTTTGTAGTGCTGCCACGACTGTCGGCAAGAACTTCTCTGCCACATCCTCGTGGATCAGCATCGATTCACACGCATTACAGACACCTTGCCGCTGGCACTTGGAATTGACCACGATCGATTCGGCCATAGCCAAGTCGGCTGACCGGTCGACGTAGACATGGCAATTACCGGTGAAATGCTTAATGACAGGCATCTTGGCCTCAGCCGACACCCGGCGAATCAAGCCTTCACCCCCGCGTGGAATTGCCAAATCAATGTATTGATCAAGCTGTAAAAAATGCCCTACCGCTTCACGATCCAACGGTTCAACGAGTTGGACCGTGTTGTCCGGCAAACCAACCTCGCGAGCCGTGTCGGTTAAGATCTTAACAATCGCTCGGCTCGAATACGCGGCCTCTTTACCACCTCGCAAGATCACGGCATTGCCACTCTTGATGCAAATGGCAGCTGCGTCAGCCGTGACATTGGGGCGCGATTCATAAACAAAGAAGACCACGCCCAGCGGAACGCGAACCTTGTTGATTTTCAAACCATTGGGGCGATCTCGAGTATCGCTCACTTCCCCAACCGGATCGGCCAGCGCGGCAATCTCTTCCAAGGCTTGGGCAATGCCAGCAACCCGCTCTTCGTTCAAGACGAGTCGATCGACCTGGGCATCCGTAAGTCCATAGCCAGGAGCTGCGTCCAAGTCCTGCTGATTGGCAACCAGGATCTCGTCCAATCGTTGTCGCAGCTGTCCAGCTGACTCGACCAGCCAGCGGTTTCGATCTGCTGCTGAAGTGCGTATCATCTCCACCGAAGCCTGCCGTGCCGCACGGGCAACCTGCTCACAATACTCAAGCAGGTTTTCATGGCTGGCGGCTGACATGACAGCACTCCTGAAAAGAAATCAAAATGCCCCGATTGGCTCTTTTTTGGGGAGGCGAAAGTATCTGGAAAATAGGGCGGGCCGTCAATGTCGGTCACCCTGAACAGCTCTCATTTTAAGCTGTTTTCTCCCTTTTTCCGCTCTGCAGCGAGCTACTGCCGGCTGTTACTGCGTCGACGCCTAGGATTGGCTATTGCGAGTAGCGTCAAAAAGGAGCCAGGCCTCTCGCACGGCAGCCACATCATGAACACGCAGCACTTGCACATGCTGACTTCCCACAGCCAAGGCCACCCCCACAGACCCGGCAGTTCGATCGGCCTCCTTGTCTTCCAGCAAATGGGCAATGAACCCTTTACGGGAGTGTCCCACCATCAGTGGACAGCCGAGTTGATGAAAGCGATTGACGTTGGCCAACAAGGTGAGATTGTGCTGATGGGTCTTCCCAAAACCAATTCCAACATCGAGACAAATACGTTCCAGACTGATCCCGCTGCCAGCCAATTGGTCTCGCCGTTGCTGTAAGTAGTCGTAGATTTCCTGCACCACATCCTCATATTGCGGAGTGTCTTGCATCGTCTGCGGAGTTCCTTGCATATGCATGGCACAAACCCCGGCACCACTTTCGACCGCGAGGGCAAGCATCTCTGGATCTCCTTCCAGTCCAGTGACATCATTGATCACCTGGACTCCAGCTTCCAGGGCCGCTTCGGCAACCGCCGCCTTACTTGTATCGATCGAGAGTGGAACATCGGTTCGAGCGACCAGTTCTTGAATCACTGGTAAAACACGTTTCAGCTCTTCGGCGGCCTCTACTGGATCAGAATAGGGCCTGGTACTTTCGCCACCGATATCCAGCAAGTCCGCGCCTTGCCGAACCAGCTCCAGGCCATGGTTAATGGCCGCTTCCTGATCCCAGAATTTCCCCCCATCGGAGAAGCTGTCGGGGGTAACGTTGATAATCCCCATCAACAGCGGACGACCTGTGTACTCGAGTGTTTGCCGGCGCAAGGCCCAGCCACTGGTCACAGAAGACAGGTCAAACCATCGGTCGGGGGACATCATAGCTGGCAGCTTATCAGGTGATCTGCTGCTGTGAAAAGCCGTCTACCAGGGCATTTCCATTTGAGAGACAATCTGGCGTGCCAGCTTGCGGACCAGTTCTTGCTGGGCAGTCACAAGTGACTGGCCCGACTCGGGGACAAAGTTCGCTTCCTGACCAATATTGAGCATGGGGTCAGGCAGCGGAATCTCGGCATGTTGAATAAGATTTTGGCCTTGCCGATCAAGCCAAGAGATCTGGACCACGTAATTAACCTCGATGTTACGTGGTTGATCGAGTGCATCTTCAGCCATGACATGTTTTCGAATATTGATAATACGACCATTAAGGATAGTATCTGCCTGGGCACTGTTGACAACTTTGTAGGGCGTCACCTTTTCAATTTGTTTGCAGACGGCTTCGGTCAGCTGTTCTCCAAGATTACGGCGGAAGCTGTCCGATTGGAACATCGGAACATGAACGGAACGAATATTGGGTCGATAGAGTGTATTGGATCCAATTTGATAGCCGGCACAGCCAACGATCAGCGGTACCATGAGCAAAGTCAAGCTGGCCCGGATGGCCGCACGATGGATCGGTTTCATTAGCTTCATCACTCCGGATCAACGCGTGAGGAAGGATCCTCGAGGAGTTGATCAACGTCGTCTTTCCTGTCAAACAGGTTTGCCAGCCACTGGAACCGCTGACGCGGTTGAGCTGGTTTTCCCTCGATCTCCAGCAAACGTTTGCGGGCTGGAACAGCGAAGGGCGTGTCGGCATACTCTTTAACCAGCGTACGGTAGTAAATCTGGGCTGCAGCGTAAGAAGCCCGTTCATCAAAAAACTGTCCGGTCGACCATTCTCGTTCAGCCTTCTTGTAATGAATTTCGGCCTTGAGGCGGACCAGTTCCTGCTGCTGTTGCCTGGCCTGTTGCGGGAACTGGCGGTGAACTTGCTTCAACAGCTTTTCTGACTCTAGCAGGGCGGTATCCCCGTACTCTGGGCCACGATAACGGAGAAGTTTCGTCTGAATTGCGGCACGGTGGGCGCGAAACTGGTGTTCACTACTGGGAAAGGTCTTGATGAGATCGCTAAACAGATTATCTGCCTGGTGGTAGCGACCAATCTCCAGGCAGGCATCAGCTGCCAGCAAGGTAGCATCGTCGGCAATATCACCGGTGGGATCATCCAGTCGAATTTGATCGAGAATACGAACGCCAAAATTAAACTGATCCCTCCAGGGAAGCGTGGGATTCATCAGGTTGAACTCATAGAATTTCTGGTGATCCAACTGGTCAGTTTGCAACCAGTAATGTGCAATACTAAACCGGCGCTGCTGTATTTGATCCAGGTAGCGACTCTTCGGATAGTCCTTCAGCAAGCGTTCGTAGCGATCATCGGCCTCGGGATAACGCTGTCCAAAAAAGTACGATTCGGCGGCCATGAAGAGAGCATCTTCGTGCAGGTTAGAATTCGACCAGCGCTGTGCGGAACTGTCGTAAATCTTGGCTGCCTCCAGATACAAGCTTTCAATTTCGTCGTCGGAGTTTACGCCGTTACCAGTAGCTCGAGCATTGGTTGCCCGGTTGTAGACCTGTTCCGCATCTGCCAACAGCCGGATCGAGGCCGGGCGACTCTTGCCGCGACCGATCATCCACTCGAACTGTCGCTGCAGAAACTCGCCAGCGGTTTCATCCTTCTCTTCTTCAAGTTGAACCACGTCAATCAACTGATCGTGATTGACCTGACGTACTGGCGGCAGGGCTGTCGATTCAACATTACGGTGCATGAGGCCAAAACCAGCCGGTGCCGCAACTTCTTGCTGAAGACGACTGCAGCCACACAGGACAAGCAGGCTCAGCAGGCCCCAGGCCAGCCGACGCTCTAAAAATTTACTTTTCATCTGGGACATCCTTGTCCACTGCTGGTCAAACTCCAGATTGCCGATGGCAGCTGGCACCAGTTCCTCCGATCCATCACAAGATCAACCGCGTCCCTGCGATCACTGCTTGATTACCGGTCAACTGGCTAACATCCCCAGGTAATTGTGCATCCTTATGCGATGGCCTATCAAGTTGGCAATGTATCGATTCAACACACCACGAACAGGACCACGCAGCCTGGCTGACACTTCCCAGGAATCGTCAGTCGTTCCATTCTCCTCGGATAATAATTTCAATACGTGAATCACTTCGGGCTGTATCCGAACCACTTCCCGCTGGCCAACCCGGCAGGTGGAACAAAGTACACCTCCTGCCAGTTGCCCAAAGGCAAGCCGTTTTTCACCGGACACATCCACTCCACATCCAGCACACTGATCCCAAGT
>CAZXJC010000664.1:0-12450 GCA_964640885.1 uncultured Pirellulaceae bacterium
AATCCTCATCGTCCGAACTTTCGCCGTTACCTGCTGCTGCTAATTACCAGCCTGGTCTTTGCCATTCCATTGATCTGGATGTTCACCTGTTCGCTTAAGTCCCAGGCGGAACTGGTTGAACATCCCTACTCGCTGCTGCCAACCGAATGGAACTGGCAGAATTACCCGGACGCGGTTCAATCGATGCCTTACTTACGTTACCTGGGAAATTCGCTGTTTCTTTGTACGTTAAATGTCATCGGCAGCCTGTTTTCCTGCTCCCTGGTCGCTTACGGTTTTGCCCGTTTACGATGGCGAGGCAGGCGTTTGCTGTTTGGCATCCTGATCGCCACGATGCTGCTTCCCTGGCATGTCACGATGATTCCACGATTCTTGCTGTTCCGGGAGTTACATTTATACAATTCGATGGCGGCCCTGATCATTCCCTCATTCCTGGGCGATGCCTTTTTCGTCTTCCTGCTACGGCAGTTCTTCATTTCCATCCCGGAAGAGTTGAGCGAGGCCGCTCGTTTAGACGGACTCAGTGAATGGGGTATCTACTGGCGAATCATCTTGCCGTTGAGCAAGCCAGCCCTGGCAACGGTAGCCCTCTTCCAGTTCATTGCCACCTGGAATGATTTTAGCGGGCCACTGCTGTACTTGAATGATCCTGAAAAGTTTCCCTTGGCCTACGGGCTGGAACAATTCGTCAGCTCCTACGGGGACCAGACTCACTGGCTGCTGGCAGCTGCCGTCCTCTTTACCTTGCCACTATTGATCCTGTTCTTCTTTACCCAGAAGACATTTCTCAAGGGAATCGCCACGACTGGCATCAAGGGTTAAGCGAGGCATGAATTGCCCAGCCGGGAGCATGCGCGCAGAGTCAAGCGCCAAAAACAAAACGTGGGGACACCCTCTGAACGGGCAGGTCTATTTCTTGCGGTGGCGGATTTTCGCTCGATTGCGTCGTTTCTTACGACCAATCTTTCTGCGACCCTTACCAGTCTTCTTACTGCCCACGTGGGTTCTCCATCCAAGTATCAAAGCGAGGAAAAGCAACTGTTGTTACTTCCCATCGTAACAAAGGCACTCCCGGCAATGCAACGGGAGGTCAACGGTTCTTCCAGTCTACACCTGCCATTTGAGCCAACGAAAGCTCCAGGGCGTGCGTCCCGTCACGACCATGCCCCTGGGCCTGCAAGGCCAAATAGAGTTGATGGGCTAGTGCTAAACCGGGCAACGAGAGTCCCATCCGTTTTGATTCATCCAGCGCAATCCCCATATCTTTGATGAAATGTTCTACAAAGAAACCCGGGTCAAAATTATTGTCGATAATGCGAGTTCCCAGATTTGACAGCGACCAACTGCCAGCAGCTCCGGAAGCAACCGATTCCATCACCGTAGGCAAATCCAGACCGGCCTGGTGACCATACAGGAGTGCTTCACAAACGCCGATCATATTAGTTGCAATCAGTGTCTGGTTAACCATCTTGGTATGCTGGCCGGCACCCGGTCCTCCTTGATGCACAATGGTTTTTCCCATTGCGTCCCAGCAGGGTTGCAGGGCATCAACCACTTCCTTCTCACCGCCGATCATGATCGACAGGCGGGCTTCCTTGGCTCCCACGTCACCACCGGAAACCGGGGCATCCACGCTATGCATCCCCTTGGCTGTTGCGGCCTCGGCAATCTCCACAGCCAGTGACGGCTCACTCGTAGTCATGTCAACCAGGACATTGCCAGCTTCACCACCCGCCAGGCAACCATCATCACCCAGGACCACTGCCCGCACATCCGCGGGAAATCCTACGATGGTAAAAATGATATCACTCTGCTCAGCAACCGCCCGAGGACTGTCCGCCCACTGGGCTCCCTGCGCCACAAGTTCATCCGCTTTATCACGACTGCGATTATAGACCGTGGCCGAGAAACCGGCAGCCATGAGATGGCCGCACATGCTTGATCCCATCACGCCCGTCCCAATCCAACCGATTCTGGTGGTACCCGGTTCTACTACGATTTGACTCATGATCTCAATCCTTGGTTCTAATCTGCAAAAAAACTAAAATGAATACGTCCACCCATAACACTCGAATCCGGATCAACAGACGACTACCAGAGATGATCTGGACGGTCGATGATTTCCCGGAAAATGATGGCGTTACGGATCGCCGACTTAGAGCGGAACAACTGCTGCAATCCCTGCGGGGAACTATCTGACATCTTCTTGTCCCCGCTGTCAGGTATCTCCTGGTGTTGGAGGGACCCGAGCTGATGGTCGAAAGCCTCGTGCAGATGTTCTTCCAGGCGTTCGTCCGCCTCACCGACATCTTCCCCCAGGTGCGAGGCGCGGTCTACATATTCAGTTGTATCAAGATGATTCGTTACGTGCTCAGCAACTCCCTGTTGAGCAAGCTCGTGGATGCTAGCAGCCGGCGGCGGCCCCTCTGCCGCAGGAAGAATCTCAACTTCCTCGAGACGTTTACCAAGCTTCTGCTGAATGGCTCGCCGCAAAAAGTCTTCAATATTTCCAGCCATGGGGTCTCTCTACCAAGACGGTTAACTGTCCATTTTCGAAATCGCCGACCGCATATCGGTATCTGCTTGCACGTTGCGCAACTTGTAATAATCCAAAATCCCCAGTTTTCCTGATCGGAAAGCAGCTGCCATCGCCTTGGGAACCTCTGCTTCTGCCTTAACAAGTTCTGCTCGACTCGCTTCAATCTTGGCTATTTCTTCCTGTTCAGCAGCAACCATCATCGCCCGGCGACCTTCGGCACGAGCCCGTGCCACCCGCGTATCGGCTTCTGCCTGATCCGCTTGCAGACGGGCACCAATATTGTCACCAACATCAATGTCGGCGATATCGATAGAAACAATCTCGAAGGCAGTTTGCGAATCCAATCGGCGAGACAGAACAGCCTTGGAGATCAAATCGGGATTTTCCAATACCGCCGCATGGCTGTCTGACGATCCGATCGCACTAACGATGCCTTCGCCAACGCGGGCGATAATTGTTTCTTCGGTCGCTCCACCAATCAACTGCTGAAGGTTCGCACGAACCGTGACCCGTGCCTTGACCTTCAGCTGGATACCATTCTTTGCAACTGCATCAAGAGTTCGCTTGGTAGATTCCTTGGCTGGGCAATCGATGACCCTGGGATAGACGCTAGTCTGGACCGATTCAAGAATATCTCGCCCGGCCAAATCGATAGCAGACGCTTCGCGAAATGTCACTTCGATTGTCTTGGCCTTACGAGCGGCAACCATGGCACGAATCACCAGTGGCACATTACCACCCGAAAGGTAGTGAGCTTCTAATGCGCTTGAAGTCACACCGCTGTCATCATAGATGCCTGCCTTGACCGCCATGATTTTACTGCGAACGATAATCCGCGGATCAACCTTTCGAAACGACATTCCGACCAAGTCGAAAATACCAATCCGTGCTTGCGTTAGCCAGCATTGAACCCAGAGACGTGCAAAACTTAAAACACCCACCAGGCAGATCAGTGCGGCAATCGTCAGGACCACGATGATGATCGTCTCGGTCTCGCTAAGTGCAAAAATCGTGTTCATGAATTTCTTGCCTTAATAGTGAATCACTGCCGTCCGACAAACGCGGTAATCAACGGTTCGACTGCCAGTTGTTCCTCTTTAATCACCTGCCAAGAGAAGCTGAAAATGCTTCAAGAATGTCGGTGTAACCCGCTTAGCAGCCCTTGTCAAGCCAGTGGATCGTCAAAGGGATCAACTTCCAAGTCCGGGGAAGCCTGCGGGAAGCCCTCAGGATCCTCCTGCAATTTTGGCTCGGGGATGGGAACCACCGCTGGCGAAGAAGCCAATGGCCGAACGACGATCCGATTTCCCTGGATTTCTGTCACCTCGATCGGCGTTCCTGCATCGACTAAAACCCCCTCGGTGACTGCATCAAATCCTGTTCCTTCAATCGTGATGCGGCCATTTGGCAACAGATCGGTGACAGCCGTGCCGCGCTTGCCAATCTGCGATTTAACCTGGCGATAAACTTCTCCGTCGGGCAATAATTCATCTGGATCATCTGGAACATTAATAAGCATTCGCTTACCTAGCGGAGTGTGGGGCCACCATTTGACAAACAGGGCAAACAATATCGGCAAAGCGACAACGGTAGCCACGATCAAGCTAATTCCACAGGTAGTACTAGCTACAAAACCCTGGTAAATCGACCAGATCAACACACTACCGGCGACCAGCCCCAACACGCCTGCTGAGGGAATAAAAGCCTCCAGGCTTACCAGGAAAAGACCAAAGAGAAATAGAGTAATAGCCCAATAGGTCGGTGTCATCGTTCACCTGGCTCAATCCGGTTTGTGGAGAAGTCTGCAAGGAACAGGTTGTTCCTAATTATGGCGATTCTACCGGCCGGACGACAACCCGATTTCCTTTGACTTCCGCTACGACGACCGGAATTCCTTTCTCGATCATATCGCCATCGCTCACGACATCAATCAATTTGTGTCCGATCCGAACTTTACCAGCCGGCACCAGTGGAGTGGAAGTCATTCCCTGCTCACCAATCAGATGCTTCCAAGAGACCAATTCCTCCCGCAGCTCCTGGGCAGCCAGTTCTTCTGGACTCAAGGGAGCCAACACCACCTGCCGAAACCAAAAATTGTTCGGGAAAAAGCGAATCATCCCCCAGGCAAAAACGATCACGCCTCCAGAAGCTAACAGGAACCTAAGTAGCGAGTTCATGAAAACATCTAATTGATAAGCATTGCGGGGAACAACAAACGTCTGGCTCGCCATGATAATGGCACCGACGATCATCACGCCGCCGCCGATCCCGAAAATCCCCAGGCCCGGAATAACAAAAATTTCCAGGGCCACGAAGACAATCCCGCTGACAAATAGCAGCACTTCCAACCAGCCCGCGGTCCCATTGAGAAACTGGGCCCAGAAAAACAACAGGAAACAAACTGTCGCCATAAAGCCAGGTATCCCCAGTCCGGGCGCCGAAATCTCTGCCATCAGAAAAAGAAAAGCAAAAAACAAGAGCGTGGAAGCAAACCAGGGCTGAGCGACCAGTCGGTCCAGTGCCTGTGTCAGTCGCGGTGCCTCGGCCACCTCTAACTCGTCTGGCAACTGGTAAAGCACCTTTAATTCATCCAGGTTCTGTACCGTCTTGCGACTGACGGCAATCTCCTGGGCCTTGCCGGACAATAGTCCTTCGGTAACCGATAGTACCTGCTGCTCAACCCATTGTTGCTGATCTTTCAACTGGTTCCATTCATCTCGACACAGGTAACGTTCTTCACCTGTATCCACCTGTTGATATCGGAATACCTGCAGCTTGGGAGCCACCATAGCCTTCATGAGAGACCAGCTGCGCCCCTTCGCCTGGGCAATTGGTTCCAAGATTTCTTCCAAGTTCTTCAACTCCTTTTCCGACGGCTGATACTCCCCTGGACCGCCAATTCGAGCACCGTCGACCATCACCATTTCATCACAAGCCAAAGCGGGTAAAGCAGCATCGGCGAGTGCTTCCCCATTGATAAAAGCTACCGTCTTAATCTGGGTTGAATCGAGTTCCGCCAGGTAATTCGCCAGGTCAACGCTCGCTGCCAGTGATCCTCCCGGACTGTCAATCCAAAGGCACAAAAAGTTGATGTCGTGATCTGCCAGTTGCTTTCGAATCTCATTCTTGAGACGTGATACTTTCGGGTTATTAATTCGGCCCTCAAGGTTCACGCGGACCGGGCGCCACTTTCCCCCGAATGACGGATCTTCACTCAACAACGACACCGGGATCTCCAGGGCTGCAGCAAGTTCGGCTTCACTGGCGACCAGGTGGCTGACAAAACCGAACTCCAACCGAAGTTGTTTTCCGCTAAAGAGTCCAAAATCGCCCGCGGGAATTATCGTCTTGGCTTCGCTGGCCAATCCCTCTTTCTTGAGCTCTTCCAGTTCCTCCGCCAACACGTAACGCGGTCCCTGCGGTGTCATTACCTGGTAGACCGTTAACTCGCGATCCAGCATACCCAGCACCACAGCTGGTTTGATGACACGACGCCGATCAGCGAAATCTTCGAAACCCAGGCGAACTCCCGGATCCACGTGATGCTCGGAACTTCCAGCTGCTCCCAACTGCGCATCAGCAGCCATGATAATCTGCTGACATCCCAGGACCGGCAACAGGGAATGCCCCTGAACACTCTTCGGCAAATAAGCAACTGTGCGAACCTGTCGCAACTGGTCACTCGTCAAGAAACGGGCTAGTGAATAGGACCGATCAAATTCACTGCTCTCTCCCGCAGTTCCTTCCCGAGGACGAAACTCCAACACCAGGATGGGACGCTCCCCTTCACCCTGGAAGGCTCCCTCTTTCTCAAAGCGATCTAACACCGCCTGCACGGAACGCTTGACGTCACGGTCCACCTCATTCACGATCGGCAACGGCACAACCAGGCGTTGGGCAAAAACCTTGTCGCCCTCAGCAGCATCCTGCTCAGCTGCTTCCGGAGCTTCCTGGGAAAAAGCAGACGAGGACGGGAGAAGTGAGGCAGCAAGCAGCATACCAGCGAACAGCAGGGGATAAACCAGAGTCCATTTGCTGGTCCTCGCGGGACCGGTCGACCGACAAGTAAAGGTCATGAACATCGCTGGGCCTTCATGGTTACAACATGTGTATAGATAGCTGCACCGGGTCCGGGCAGCTACATTAACGATTGATTATAGAATTGAAGATCTTCGTCGCAACGTAAGAAATCAAATATCGAGAGCTTTCCCGGCTGATTCACGGTGGAAATCAGAGCCGGGTAACAGGACAAAAAGTCGCAGTCGGCAACTCTAACTTTGCTTCCTGGACTTACCAAGACAAGATATGGCCTTGGAATCAGCGAGGATTAGCTGCCCCAGGCTGGCGAACCTGTCGAGGTTGTGGCACCGGGCCAGCGACCGGCTGAGCCTGGCGAATCTCTTTTTTCCAGCCCTTGGGTACTGCTGGCTCATAAAAGCTGCGATGAAAGATATTCAGCTTGTCGAGAGTTGAGCCGAAATTGGTTTCGCGTTCTTTAAAGTTAAACACTGTCCGGCTATGGTTTTTACCCTGCTTAAAATTACGGTCAAAGACGACCAGTCCCTTGGGAAGAAAATCTTTCTCACTGATGATGATATGAACTTTGAGAAAACTGCCCGCGTCTGCCATCGTCTTAGGATAGGCCTCTAACCAGTATTCTCCCTTGCTCGTCGAAGGAGTGATTACTTGTAACCAGTAGCGATTCTTGATGTCTTCTGCATTGGCCCCAAACATAAATGGCAATGGTCCATCCGCGATGGCTTTGCCGCGCATGCCGGGCGGCAAGACTTGTTGAACCAGTCGCTTGTTCTGGTAATCAAATTCATATACCGATTGCCCATCACAAACCCAGTGTTCGCCATGCACTCCCGGCGATTCCGTGTATTTTGGTTTTTGCCCTGCCGCGGCCGGCGGCGTGTAGGTAAGGACCTTGCTAACTTTGAAAAGTCCTTTATCTGGATCCGAATACTTTATCTCACCAGTGCCATAAGTCTTAAAGGTGTTCGCCGGACCAAATACCGTGTCAAACTCCCAACGCTCAAATTCACAACGATACGTCTTCACCTTGTCGGTGCGCGATTGCCAGTAGGTTAGAATCTTGTCCAGGTACTGCTGATGCGTTGCATTGAGCGGCACAAAGGAAGGCGCCTGGATCCGCTTCTCGGGCGGTTTGGCAGCCGCCTTGGGGAGCGGAGTCGTCTGCTGAGCCATCGTGATCTGGGCGCAAACGCTGAACGCGCAAAAGATCAGGCAACGCTCTTGCCAACGGCTTGGTAATTCAAACATACTCAGACAAATCCCAGCAAAACCAGTAGCTATCCTTTTGCCAAAAAAGCGAGGGCCGATTGTAGCAAAAGCAACTTCTGGCCCCTAGAGCGATTTACCGACCCATTGCCAAAAGGAATCCAGGTCCAGAAACGAATCAAGTACGTAATCAGCCAGTTCTTCGCCGACCAGTGAACCACGCGGACGACCTCGAGAAAACAACACCGTTTGCGTGCCAGCATTGCGACCTGCTTGCATATCAAACAAATAATCTCCCAGGAAAATGACTCGACTCGGCTCGACTTCCCACTGCTTGCAAATCGACAAAATCGACCAGGGATCTGGTTTGATCGGACCATTCTCGCGGCCCAAGATGACCTCGAACAAATCGGACCAGCGGGCCAGCATTTCTTGCCCCAACTCTTGGCGGTTTCGTGTTACGGCCGCAATGCGAATACCTCGTTGTCGCAAGTCCTCCAGCAATTCGTTGATGCCTGGAAAGGGAACCGCTTGTCGGACACCCTGCTCTTCATGCCGAGCCAGGATTTGTTGACACCGCTGGGCTTCCGAAGCAGACATCTGCTCAAGCGTCTCCAAGATCGGCTCTCCCGGCGACAAGTTCATTTCTTTGCGAATCTGGGTAAAATCCAATCCCGAATCGACGAGAGTACCGTCGATATCAAAGATAATTCCAAACAGTCCAGCCATTGAAAACTCGCTCGTAGATCGATCCGACCAGCCTGCTCTACATTCCCGGCGGATCTGGGGAAGCACTGTTATTTTCCAGGTAAGTGTAACCGACCAGAACCTGGGCATAATGTTCCAGGAATTGTTCTGCCTGTGACTGACTAAAGCGGCCCTGCAGGACGGCTTCCTCAGCCACCCGCTTAACCCTGGCCCGTAGATCCTCCGGATCAAAACAAACATATCCCAGGACGTCCGTGACCGTATCTCCTCGAATGACCGTTTCCAGCATCACTTCACCGTCAGCATCTAACTCAACGTGCACGGCATGAGTGTCACCAAACAAATTGTGCAAATCACCCAGGATTTCCTGGTAAGCACCAACCAGTAAGCCCGCCAGGTAATACGGTTCCTTTCCCAACGGATGTAACATCAGCGTATTACCGGTTCCATCCCCATCGATAAAAGCATCAATGCGTCCATCAGAGTCACAGGTCATATCCCCCAGTACCGCAGCACAGGTCGGCGGCTCATCCAAACGATGAATCGGCATGACTGGAAACAGTTGCTTAATAGCCCAACTGTCTGGAATCGATTGGAAGAGAGAAAAGTTACAAAGGTAGGTCGGTGCTAACAAGGATTCCAAGAGCAGCAGATCCTTGGGGATTTCTTCAAGTTGACCAGCCATTTGTTGGATTTTGCGACAAATCGACCAGAACAGGTTCTCAGCACAATTGCGTTGACGAAGCGTCAAGTGTCCCGTGCTAAACATGTTGATCGCCGTCTCCAGGGCCAGTTGCGCATCATGAAAACTTTCGTGCAAGTTTTTCGGATTCAGTTCCTGGTGCGTCTGCTCTAAATTAAGCAGTGGCAACGGAGGCGAAGGTGTCTCTGGCAGAATCGCATCGAACTCTTGCACGGTTCCCCCGGGGCCCGTCTGGCCAACCGCCTCCACAATCAACACGCTGTGGTAAGCGGCAATAGCCCGGCCACTTTCGGAAACAATATCTGGATGAGCCACTCCCGCATCATCGCAAACAGTGCGAACGTAATGAACGACATCATTTGCATATTCTTGCAGCGTATAATTAGCGCTTGATTGCGAATCAGTTTGCGATCCGTCGTAATCGACTGCAAGCCCGCCCCCTACGTTGAGCATGGTAAGACCAGCACCCTGTTTCACCAGGTCGACATAGACCCGGGAAATCTCTGTCAAAGCCGTTTTAATACTGAACACATTGGTGACCTGGCTGCCCAGGTGAAAGTGCAAGAGCCGCAAGCAATCGGCCATTTCCCATTGTTGCAATTGATCAAACGCCCGTAATACCTCGTCAATGGTAAGGCCAAATTTAGATCCATATCCGCCTGATGCCTGCCAGCGTCCGGAACCGGCAGCCGCCAGTTTAACGCGAAAACCAAACTGCGGCCTGACCCCCATTCGCTGGGCACACTCCTGCAAGAGAAGCAATTCTTCATACTGTTCCACGATCGGAATTACCGGCTGCCCCATTTTTTGGGCCAGTACGACCAGTTCCAGGAATTGCGTATCTTTAAACCCGTTGCAAATCACGGGAGTTTCACCATTAAGTTGCGCCAGGACAGCCATCAATTCTGGCTTACTACCTGCTTCCAGCCCAAAACCAAACTGCTGGCCATACTGAACCACTTGTTCCACCACCTGCCGCTGCTGATTTACCTTGACCGGATAAACTGCCAGGTATTTTCCCTGGTAATCGTGTTCCCTAACTGCCTTGCTAAAAACCTGGTGCAACTCGCGAATACGATCTTCCAGGATGCCATTAAATCGCAACAACACGGGAGTCTTCAGACCCTGCTTTTGCAAACGGTCCACCAGTTCTTTTAAATCAACAGTCCGGCTCGGGTGGCGATCTGGGTGAACTAGCAAATGGCCATTGCGATGAACAGAAAAAAATCCTTTGCCCCAGCGATCGACCTGGTAGAGATCGCGGGCATCGTTAACAGACCAGGTTGTGGGTGTTTCTCTGAGCATTCAATCAGCCGGTACAGAAGCAAGGAATCCGCTCGTCAGCCTCATCTTAGCCGAAGCGCCATTGATTCATCTACCGGAAACCGATCTATTTGACCTCGTTAAAGAATTAACCATTTCTCACATGCTACTCAAAACTTTCTGCAACGGAGAACCGATCAGCCCGTCCGTTCCTCAATACGCAAGAATTAAACGGGCCCGTTATCTTCCACCATGAAACGACTCGTCGCTCGCCTGTTATTCGTACCAACCCTGCTCTGGAACATGCTACTCGGCCGACTCTTAGGAGTGCGACATTGGTGGGATCCGGTTGACGATCACGTCATCCTGGGAGCTTTTCCTTTTGCTCGTGATGCAAGGCGACTGCAGGCACTGGGAGTACGAGCAGTCGTCAATACGTGTGAAGAGTATGCTGGTCCACAAGCAGCTTACCGAGAGGCCGCTATCGAACAACTGCGAATTCCAACGATCGACTTCACTCCCCCTAGCCTGCCAGACGTGGAACAAGCTGTGCAATTCATGGACGAACAAATCGCCCAAGGAAAAAAAGTTTACGTCCACTGCAAAGCCGGACGCGGTCGCAGTGCCACCGTCGTTCTCTGCTGGCTGGTAGCCAATCGTCAAATGACACCAGAAGCGGCCCAGGCCCACTTGATTTCAGCGCGACCTCACGTCAATCGGGGGCTTGCCCAACGCGAAGTCGTCAAGCAATTCGCTGCCCGACAAAGCCAATCTCCACAATAACTTCGGAGCTTGCTGGCTATTAACCAAGGACCTGCCGGGTCTTTTCCAGTGTTTCCACGAAACGCTCAACCTCGGCCAGCGTGTTATAAAAGTAAAAACTGGCTCGGCTACTGGAAGCAATACCCAACTTTTTGTGCAACGGCATCGCACAATGATGGCCAGCTCGAATCGCTACTCCCTGCTGATCTAACAGGACCGAAAGATCTCCCGGGTTCAGGCCATCGATGACAAAGCTGACAATACCACCCTTTTTCTCCAGGGCAGGCCCCAGTATCTGCAAGCCATCTACATCCGTGAGCAACTGGTGAGCGTGACTCAATAATGCCGCTTCGTGCTGTTGAATCTGGTCCAACCCGATCTTCCCCAGGTAATCAATCGCCGACTTAAGGACGATGGCTGGCACGATCGGTGGTGTTCCTGCTTCAAATTTAGCTGGCAACTGAGCCGATTCAAAACCCGTTTCCGTAACACTGTGAATCATACTACCACCACCAAGAAATGGTGGCATCTTCTCTAACAACTGCTCGCGCCCATATAAGACACCCACTCCTGAAGGGCCGCACATTTTGTGACCGCTAAAAGCTAAAAAATCGACACCTAAGGCCTGCACATCAACCGGCTGGTGCGGAACACTTTGGGCCGCATCAAGTAAAACACAGGCATCGACAGCCTTCGCCCGGGCAACAATCTCTTGTACCGGGTTGATCGTCCCCAGCACGTTCGAAACGTGCGCAACCGCCAGTAAACGCGTTCGTTCACTCAACAACCGATCTAATGCTTCTAAGTCCAGCAGCCCTTCCTCTGTAACAGGAACAAATTTCAACTGGGCACCACTGCGCTCTGCCAATTGCTGCCAGGGAACTAAATTCGAATGATGTTCCATCTGGGTAACGAGCAACTCATCCCCGGACTTAATCTCCGCATCTCCCCAACTGCGAGCTACCAGGTTGATCGCAGCCGTGGTCCCCGAAGTGAAAACAATTTCATGTGTCGAAGCGGCGTTGATAAAATGCCGCACACTTTCTCGAGTCAGCTCGTAGCGTTCCGTACTCTCTTCACTAAGCCAGTGCGCCCCGCGATGAACATTGGAGTAAACCTGCTGATAGACAACTTCCCATTGCTCAACTACCTGGCGTGGAGATTGAGTGGTAGCGGCACTGTCCAGATAGGCTAGTGGCTGCTCATCGTGAACCAGCCGCGACAGAATCGG
>CAZXJC010000665.1:0-4141 GCA_964640885.1 uncultured Pirellulaceae bacterium
TGCTGGTTCCTGGTAACGAAACTCGAAACGGCCGTCCTTCACCTTGCCAGTGATTGTCGATTTCCCTAACCCCGCATAAATCCCCTCGATCGCATCCCCGTTACGAACCAGGCGCACTCGTCCAAAGTCGCTCTCCCAGAGCCCGACAAAGCCAGTTTCTGTTTTTGATCGAATCCCTTTCCAGTTCAGCCAAGGGATACTACCAGTCTCCCGCCACTTACCAGCAAAGCTCTGACCATCGGCGGCCAGCTGAAACCAGCCCTCTCCCCTGGTGGTCCCTTCCCGGTAGGTAAACTCAAGTTTCCCGTCTTTCACTTTCCCGGAAACAGGACATTGCACTCCCTGCATCGAGTAGCTGCCTGTGACCTGGTCGCCGTTTTGCTTGAGCTGCATTGGGCCAAAAGTCGTCTCCCAACTGCCTGTAAACGTTAGCTCTGCCGCCAGGCAAGGCGTGCCGATCCATAACACCAGGACAAAGACCAGGGATCGCATCATCACTAACTCCTTAAGGGAGGGGACTCTTTTGATACTTCTAAGACAAGAGGCTGGCTCCGGTGAGAGCCTAATACCCCAGTTATGATTGGTCGCGCTGCACTCTGCAAGCATCTCGGCCCAGTTCGTAATGCTTTGGCAGCACAAATCCAGTATCCTGACGGCGTCTTCAGATAAGTTCCCCTATCCCTCGCCCCGTTTCAACTGGCAACAATGATCATTCACGTCGACATGGACGCGTTTTATGCCTCGGTCGAAGAACGCGAGCAGCCGCAGCTGCGTGGTAAGCCGGTCATTGTTGGCGGCACGCCGGAAGGGCGGGGCGTGGTGGCGGCGGCCAACTACGTGGTCCGCCAGTTCGGGGTTCACAGCGCGATGCCAACCTCTACTGCCTTAAAACGTTGCCCCGAGGCAATCGTCTTGCCAGCGCGGCTCGACTATTACGCTGAGGTCTCCCGCCAGATCCACGAAGTCTTCTACCGTTACACGCCCCTGATCGAACCGTTGGCCCTGGACGAGGCCTTCATGGACGTTCGTGGTACAATCGGGCTCTTTGATTCAGCCGAGCAGATGGGCCGAAAAATCAAGGAAGATATCTGGCAGGAGGTGCAGCTGGTCGCCTCGGTCGGCGTAGCACCCAACAAGTTCCTGGCCAAGCTAGCCAGCGACCTTGAAAAGCCCGATGGTTTCGTAGTTGTCGACGGAGAGAAGATCAACGAGTTTCTCGATCCGTTACCGGTCAGTCGCATCTGGGGAGTGGGCCGCGTTACCGAGAAGGCTTTTGAAAAACTGGGCATACGGACGATCCAACAACTGCGGGAATTGCCAGAAGACTTCCTGGAAGAACGTTTTGGCAAGCTCGGAACGCATGCCTGGAAGCTGGCCCAGGGAGTCGATGATCGGCCAGTTATCCCGGACCGTGAAGCCAAGTCGATTTCTAATGAAACCACCTTCCCGGCAGACATTGACCAGATGGAGCTACTGCAATCGAGCCTGATGGAGGTGACCGAACAGGTTGGCCGTCGTTTGCGGCGCTCTGAATTGCGGGGCCGGACGGTTCACATCAAGGTCCGTTACCATGACTTTGAGACGATCACCCGCTCCCAGACGTTGGCCGCAGCAACCAGCAGTACGAACGAACTCTACCAGGTGGCGGTCGAGATGCTGACCAACCGGCTTCCTGATCGGCCGCTCTGCGCTCGGCTGCTGGGTATGGGAGTCAGCGGCCTGGAGGGCGCCGACGTGCAGCAACGGACACTCTTTGATCAGCCCGAGGAAGAGCGGGACGAGCGCCTCGACGAGGTGACTGACCAGATCAAGGATCGGTTTGGCAAACGCTCCGTTCACCGTGGCAGCGCGGCCAAGATGCACCGCTCGGACCGACCCGATCTCCCCTCGGCCTAGCTTAATACTCGGCCCCCGCTTCTCGGGCAACCGCCGCCGGCTAATGCCTTCTTTTTCGAAAAAAAAGGCCATCGTGTGTGAGAAAACAGGCGGCCGGGAAACTTTCTTGCCAAAAAGCTGTCCGCCTAATGGCCGCGATGGCAATCCCTCAGTAACCGGCACTCGGAGGTGCTCGGAAACCAATCATTTTTCGGAAAACTAAGAGGAGTTTTAGTCATGTTACGCAAGAAATTAACGTTATGGACGCTCTGCCTGCTGTTGCTGTTCTGCTACAGCACCAACACGCAAGCGATCGACCCCCTCAAATTCAATGTCACTTCTGACAATGCCTATCGTTTTGGATTCGGAACCGTAAACGGAATTCCCAATTTCCAAGGAAAATACTGGTTTAACCATCGGTGGAATAGTACGCAGGGCCAAATCAATGGGGCAGAAACTTACCCTCAATCTAACGCCCTAAATGATCAATTTGCATCGTTGCATGATGATTATTTTTACGTTGCCTGCTTTGGTGGTGGCACAGTAAAAGCCCCTTACGCCGACGTCGTCGTCGTCATTGATGAATCTGGTTCCATGGACGACGAGCAGCAATTCACCAAAATCTTGATCACGAACCTTGAAACTAAATTGAAGGCAGCTGGAATCGGGAGTGGAAACGCCGGAGCGAACAGGTACGGCCTGGTCGGATTCGGTGGCGCTGCCCCGCATGAACTCGGACACCCACATATCTTGGGAACAAATGGACAGCGATTCGGCACATCAGCGCAATACTGCACCGCAGTCAATGGACTGGTGAGCAACGGCAGTCTGGAAGACGGGTACTCTGGTATCAACGTTGCTATCAGTTATCCATGGCGATCGCTTGCCGCCAAGATCATTATCCTGATCACCGATGAAGATCGTGACGATCGGATACCACCATTTAATAACCACGCTGCTGATTACACTAACGTCCTTACTGGCCTCAATGCCACAAAAGTAACCCTCAATGTGATTATCACTTGCGACATTTACTCCGGCAGCACACCGGCGATGGCTATCGACACCAACAACACGGCCTATGTCGCTACAACACCTGCTGGCAACTTTACAACCAGCCCTGGTGGCAGCATTTCGAACGGTTCGGGGGGCGGTACCTCGATCCAAGATTACGCGAGCCTTGCATTCGCAAGGAACGGACTAGTCGGTGACTTTGATAGCATCAAAAATGCAACGACAACGACTTATAGTAATGCATTGGCGACCAGTTTCAGCAATGCCTTAGCCGGCCAAATCGCGGTCCAATCCAACATTCCGAGGCCTTACCGAGGAGTGATCGCCGAGGTCATTGCTGCCAACAGCCTCGAACAACCCCCATTCGGACTTCAAGCGGCCAAGTGGGAAGTCTACGCGACGGGAGTCTCAGGCTATACGAATGTCCACGGAGACTTCAAAGAATGGTCTGCAACGAACGCACCTACCTGGAAGCAAATCAATACCCAGATCAAGCTGGCTAATGATGTCACTGGACCATCGGGAACCTCCAGTCGAGGTTGGGTCAATGCACAAGGTGAAGTTGTCAACGGTGCAGGCCAAATACAAAACGGGCATCCCGTGAATTCCCGTGGAAAATTGGTAATCGGTGAGGACAATTCGAGTGCTGGCCCGCTTTTCAAGATCGTCAGCCCTATGAACCAACAGACTCGCTGGATGTGGTACAACCCTAATCCTGCCACCGTCACGAAGCCGTTTGAAACCGGACCAGCAAGTAACGGCCAGAACGACGGAGCCAGAGAGTTCCTGATTTTTCGCTTGCCGATCAAGAATCTCCCACCACCCTGTTGTGACGACTGTTGCGACGAGAAGTTTAAAGTCTCGTTCTCCCCAAATCAGAACATCAAGGTGGATCCTAAGACGGGTCGCGTTGATCTGAGCCACTACTTCTTTGTCGACGTGAAAGGTCCGCCCACCCGGGAGATCGCGAAAGTCAATGCTACGGTTATCAGCTCCTGGAAAACCTGCAACGGACAAAAACAATCCCTGGGGATGCACTTCTGGCAACCACCCCCGCCACCGCCTGGAGGTCCCGCCAACTTGGCACTCAGTCCGGTGCTAGGATGGACTTCCGAGTTAACCAGCCCTCTCTTTAGCCACGAACTGACCTGGGAAAGGACCTATGCTAAAGACTCGTGGTTTAGTTTAAATAGCCCACTCGCACTAACAATTCCCGTCTCCGAGCTACAGTGCGCAGAGAAAGTCTGGTTCT
>CAZXJC010000666.1:0-3680 GCA_964640885.1 uncultured Pirellulaceae bacterium
CAACTCGCCTCTGGGGATGGGGCTTGTTGGTTTGAGTGCTGCTGGACTAATCGGCGCCATCCTTTCATCGATCGATTCGATGATGAACTCAGCCGCCACCATCATCACGGTGGATGTTTATCAGCGATACATCAAGCCAACCGCCAGCGACGAAGAGATGATTCGCATGGGACGTTACATTATTATTGTCTTGATGGCTGCTGCCGCCCTGATGGCGATTTACGTGATCAATCCGAATTCCGAAGCTAACTTTTTCCTGACGATTGCCGATTACAGCAACTACCTGACGCCTGGTCTGCTGGTCGCTTTTATTCTTGGCATCTTCTGGAAACGTGGAACGACCAACGCGGCCTTTGTGGCAATCCTCGCCGGTGTTGCATTCTCCTACATCGTTCCAGCTGTTTACGATTCGAAAATGAGTCGTACCGAATACGACCTGGCACTGTCGGAAGAAAAGGACTTGAAATCGATCGTTGCCGGCATGCAAATCAAGAAGTTCAATGGACTCGACAATGTCCAAAAAATGACCGTCAAAGAACTGGAGACACACCTGGAGACCGAAGTTCGCCCGGAAATCACTCCACTCATGAAGACGTTCGGTCCCAAGCTGAACTTCTTTCACCGGGTCATCTTCGTGATTGGCCTTACTGCGATCCTGTACATCATTGTCAGCTACTTCGAACAGCCCGATCCGGAAAAATCCCGCATCACCTGGACTGACCTGGGTGGACATGACCCTGCTCACCTCAAATCACTTGGCTGCATTATCCTTCTTTCAGTGGCGATCTATGCATTGCTCGGCTGGCTAATGGTCAACGGCTCACTCAACCAGGTGCTGGCCGGTTTCCTGGCTGCCGGTTGGACGATGGTAGCCTACCTGCGGCAAGTTTTGCGATCCGATCAAGACGGACAAGAATCGAAAAGTCCGATTCAACGCATACTACACGACGAGCGGTCGCTGGCTGGAATACTGGCAGCCACCGCCATGTTCATGATGTACTACTTCTATTAATCAAGCTCAGGAGCCCCCATGTCAAAAGCAACTCCTTCCGTCAACCAGCGATCAGTTTCCTTCCCGAAAATACAACGAAGGCAATTCCTGGCAACGAGCGCCGGAACACTAGCAGCTAGTTCGCTGGCCGCTCAGCTTCCTGCCGCTCCTCGCAAACAACGACCGCGGGTGGCGGTCATCTTCACGGTTTTCACTTACCGCAGCCATGCTCACGTGATCATGGAAAACTTTTTGCAGCCCTTTTACTTCAATGGACAGGTCACTGACCCGGGAGTTGACGTAGTCTCTTTTTACGGGGACCAATTCCCGAAAACCGAGATGTCCCGTCAAATCAGCAAGGATTACAACATCCCGATCTACGACAGCATTGACAAGGCCGTCTGTTGCGGGGGCAAAGAGATGGCCGTCGACGCAGTCCTCTCCATCGGTGAGCATGGCAGCTATCCGCGGACAAAACTGGGCCAGACCATGTATCCTCGCAAGCGGTTCTTCGATGAAATCGTGGCTGTCATGAAACGCTCAAAGAAGTTCGTTCCTATTTTCAATGACAAGCACCTTTCCTACCGCTGGGACTGGGCCAAGGAAATGTACGACGTCACTCAGAAGTACAACATTCCCTTCCTGGCTGGCAGTTCGGTTCCGCTGGCCCAGCGCAAGCCGGCACTGGAGCTTCCCGCCGGTAAAGTTATCGAGGAAGCCGTTTCCATTCATGGTGGCCCGGTCGAATCGTATGACTTCCACGGCCTGGAACTACTGCAGTCAATGGTCGAAGCCCGTAGGGGTGGTGAAACAGGTGTCAGCAAGATCCAGTTTTTCGATTCCCAACAGGTCAAGGAAAACGTCACCAAGGGATACTGGTCGCAGGAGTTGGTCAACCAGGCGATGAAAGCAGAACTGGGATACGTTCCCCAGGATCTCGCTCATATCAAGGGGGAAGATAAGATCGAACCGCATGCGATCCAAGTCACGTATCGTGATGGCTGGAAAGGGACCGTCTTGCGAGTTGGCAAGGACTCCACGCGTTGGAACTTTGCCTGCCAAATGAAAGGCGAATCCGCTCCACGAGCAAGCGCCTTCTACGTCGGTCCCTGGGAAAACCGAAACCTCTTCAAGGCGCTTTCACACGCCATCCAGGTCCACTTTCGCACTGGCGAGGCCCCCTACCCCGTGGAACGGACGTTGCTAGTTACGGGCATGCTGGAAGCAGCCATGCAAGCCCGTGAAAGCAAGTCACATATCCTCAAAACCCCACACCTTGAATTTGGCTACCAGCCAAAAGATTTTCGAGCCATGCGGGAGATGGGTGAGAGTTGGAAACTGATCACCGAGCAAACGCCTCAGCCGCCCGGTTTTGAAAATGGAACACCGAAATCCCGCTAAGCGGCAACTGGCAATTCATGAAACCACTTAACTGGGCAATTATCGGCTTGGGACGTTTCGGCAAGATCCATGCCCGGGTCCTGCAGGGACTACCGGAAATCAATGTCGTTGCTGCTTGTGGCCGTGACCCACGGCGCCTTGAAGAACACGCCCAGGAAATTGGCGTCGAAGAGACCACGACCGATTATCACCAGCTACTGGCCCGTGACGATATTGATGTCGTCAGCATCACAACTCACTGGCAGGAACATTTTGAGATCACGCAAGCGGCCTTGGCCAGCGGCAAGCACGTGGTACTAGAAAAACCGATGGCGGCTACGGCCGACCAGTGCCAGCAGGTATTAACAACAGCTGCCAACAGCCGGGGCCAATTATTGGTCGGACATATTTGTCGCTTTGACCCCCGCATCACGCTGGCCCGCGAAGCGATTCAAGCGGGACGAATTGGCAAAGTAGTCTCGATGCATGCTAAGCGCAACTTGCCCAAGGCACCCGGCAGCCTGCGACTGGACAAGGTCTCACCACTGATGGGTGACGGCATTCACGATGCTGACCTGATGATGTGGATGCTCGGTAGTGCGCCGAACCGCGTCTACGCCAAGAATGTACGGGTCCACGATTTTCATTACCCGGATCTTGGCTGGGCAATGCTCGAGTTTGGCAATGACGCTGCCAACCCCGATGCAGTCGGCATCGTCGAGACGATTTGGTGTTTGCCAGAGACAACACCCACGGTCATCGACGCCAAGCTAGAAATCATTGGAAGCGAAGGAAAAATCCTCATCGACTGCAGCCATACTGGCCTGGAAATCCTCGATGCCAGCGGACCCAAGCAGGTCGACACCACGTTTTGGCCAGTGCAACATGGTCAGGGGGTGGGCATCCTCCGTTACGAGTTAGAGCATTTTGCAGAATGCATCCGGGCGGACAAACCGTCTGAAATCATCTCTCCCCAGGAAGCGGCCCGCGTAGTCGCCCTTATGGAAACGGCTGAAACATCGGCAGCTGAGGGACGTGTGCTGGAGTTTGCCGACCCGTTTTGAGCAGCGGTTAGCTCAACTGGAGCGACGTCACATCCGGGCCAATGTGTTCGGTGACAATATTGCCGAGCAGCGTGTGGGGAAGGTTGTCGTAAATCGCCACGGGCAGTAGCTTTCCGACCTGGCGTTCATTACCGTCAAACACGACAATTCGATCACAGGGGGTACGGCCGGTCAGTTGTTGGATCGGCCCGTCCTTGGCATCGCGGGCAGCATTCTTACTGGGTCCCTCGACCAGCACTTCCACG
>CAZXJC010000667.1:0-2807 GCA_964640885.1 uncultured Pirellulaceae bacterium
TCAACTCGTTGCTTATCCTTATCGTCCTTATCAAAATTCGTCACCAGTGCTTCCGTTGTCAGCGGTAATCCCGCGATACTCGCTGCATTACTCAACGCCGTACGGACCACTTTTACAGGATCAATGATTCCATCAGCGAACATATCAACATATTCACCTGAGTTTGCATTGTATCCGTTGGAGCCACTTTGTTCCTTGACAAGATCAACGACCACGGACCCGTCAATTCCCCCGTTATCAGCAATCTGTCGCAAGGGTGCATCCAGTGCTTTGAGGATAATGCTGCCACCCGTCTTTTCGTCTCCCTTGGCAGCCGCATGTGCTGCTTCTACCGCTTCATAACAACGCAGCAACCCAACTCCGCCACCGGGCAAAATGCCTTCCTCGACGGCAGCTCGCGTAGCATGCAGGGCATCTTCCACACGCGCTTTTTTCTGTTTCATGTCTGTTTCGGTTTCAGCACCAACAGAAATAACAGCAACTCCACCAGCTAATTTCGCCAGTCGTTCCTGGAATTTCTCTTTATCGTATTCGCTCTCTGTTTGTCCCATCTGGTTATTGATCTGCTGGACACGGGCATCGATTTCAGCGCGACCGCCACCACCTTCGACGATGGTCGTACTGCTCTTGTCAACGGTCACCTTCTTGGCACTGCCAAGATGTTCCAGCGTCAAGTTTTCGACCTGCAATCCCAGCTCATCACTAATCATCGTGCCACCGGTCAGGATCGCAATATCACCCAACATCGCTTTACGTCGATCACCAAATCCGGGCGCCTTGGCTGCACAAACATTCAAGACTCCCCGCAATTTATTAACAACCAGCAGCGTCAACGCTTCGGCATCCACATCCTCGGCGATAATCAACAACGGTTTCCCCGTCTGGCTGACTTTCTCCAAAACGGGGACGATCTCCTGGAGATTACTGATCTTCTTCTCGTGGATCAGGATGTAACAATCTTCCAACAGGCAATCCATCTCTGCTGGCTGGTTGATGAAGTAAGGAGAAATATATCCCTTGTCAAACTGCATACCGTCAACGTATTCGACCTTCGTATCAGTCGTTTTGCCTTCTTCGACGGTAATGACCCCGTCCTTGCCAACTCGCTTCAATGCGTCAGCAAGCAATTCACCAATCACCATGTCATTATTAGCACTGATGGCTCCCACTTGAGCCACTTCATCTTTACTGGAAACTGGCTTAGCCATATCCAACAAGCAGGCTTCAGCGGCCGCAACCGCTTTTTCAATTCCTCGGCGAACTGCCATCGGGTTGCTACCAGCCACGATGTTACGCAAGCCTTCTCGGTAGATTGTCCGAGCCAGCACCGTTGCTGTCGTCGTACCATCTCCGGCCAGGTCTGAGGTTTTTTGGGCGACCTCGACCACGAGTTTGGCGCCCATGTTTTCAAAGCGGTCCTCGAGCTCAATCTCTTTGGCCACCGAGACACCATCTTTAGTTACCGTCGGTCCACCAAAGGACTTGTCAATAATTACATTTCGCCCGGTTGGCCCCATCGTTACTGCAACAGCATTGGCCAATTTATCTACGCCACGTAGCATACGAGCTCGGGCACTGTCGTCAAAAAGGAGTTGCTTCGCCACGCTTTCAACCCTCGTGAATGATTTGTGATTGTGTCTGTTTCAAAACGATACTTGCCAACTTATTATTTCATGATCTTCGCGAGGATCTCCATTTCCCGCAAAACCTTGACCTCTCGGCCATTGATCTCCAGGTCGGCACCCCCAAATTTCCCGTAAATCACCTCGTCACCTACGGCAACCAGTAATTCCGCACGGTTCCCGCTATCAAGAAGTCTTCCTGGGCCAACCGCTACCACGGTTCCACGCTGTGGCTTTTCTCGAGCCGCATCGGGAAGCACGATACCACCAGCTGTTGTCTCTTCCGCTTCGGTCGGTTGAACAACAACACGATCGTCTAACGGGCGAATTTTAATCTTTGCCATAACCGCTGGTTTCCTTTATCTGAATTTGTTTGTGATTTTAAATCAGTTGCCTGCAAGTCCTGGTTCAAAGAGGCTGACAGGAATATTGACTCTACCTCATCCCCGGCATGCCACCCATGCCGCCCATGCCGGGCATGCCACCCATGCCACCCATGCCACCCATATCTGGCATGCCACCGCCCATACCATGATCATGATGATCATGATGATCATCATCATCTTCTTCAGACGGAATTTCGGTGACTAATGACTCAGTTGTCAAAAGCAGGGAAGCAACACTTGCTGCATTTTGAAGTGCCGTGCGAACCACTTTCGCCGGATCGATTACTCCAGCCTCCAGCAGATTGCAGTAAGTATCAGTGTCAGCATTGTAGCCTTCATTCTTACCTTTCAATCGACGGACTCGATTGACGACCACAGCGCCGTCCAGGCCCGCATTCTTGGCAATCGCTCGTAACGGTTGATCAAGCACATTCTGGATGATATTAGCACCCAAGCGCTCGTCACCGGAAAGCTTAAGCTTCTCTAGCCCCTTGTGAGCTTGCAGCAGTGCAACACCGCCACCGGGAACAATCCCTTCTTCCAAAGCTGCCTGCGTTGCCGCCTTAGCATCCTCAAGTAGTGCCTTACGTTCCTTCATTTCGGTTTCCGTGGCGGCACCACAGTTAATCTGAGCAACACCACCAGCCAGCTTAGCCAAACGCTCCTGCAACTTCTCACAGTCGTATTCACTATCCGTAACTTCAATCTCGTTACGAATCTGATCGGCACGGCCGTCAATGTCGCTTTTCTTGCCAGCACCACCGACGATGATCGTCTCTTCAGAAGTAATCTTGATCTT
>CAZXJC010000668.1:0-4981 GCA_964640885.1 uncultured Pirellulaceae bacterium
AGCTGCTTCTGAATTTTTCTCAATTTTGACAGTACATCATTCATGTGATCAGGTTTCTGTTTCGTTCGGGCCTGGTCGGCTATTGCCCGCGTAATGGCCTGTCGAATCCACCAGGTTGCGTAGGTCGAGAACTTAAATCCCCGACGATACTCGTATTTATCTACTGCCCGCATTAATCCCGTATTTCCTTCCTGGATTAAATCCAGAAAGCTCATTCCGCGATTTCGATATTTTTTCGCGATCGAGACGACAAGGCGAAGGTTTCCGCTGGAAAGCGCGCGGTTGACTTGTTCGTAGTCCTCAAACTGCTGGTGCAGTCGTTGGCAGCGTGTGGCCAGGCTTTTGGGGGTCTCATGTGTTAAGGACATTAACTTCCACAATTCCTGGCGAGCGTTTAGCTGCGCCGCTTTGGTCTCTTCAGTTGGGCTCTGCTCTCTCAGTGCGGCGAGTTCCTTTTGTAGTTCTGTCATTCGGACGGAGAAGTCTTTTAGCGTGTGCATCAATGGTTGCACGCGCCGCGTTCGCAGGCTCAGTTCTTCCACCAGTTGCAGAGACTTCTGGCGATTGCGAATGAACTCGGTTCGCATCTTCTTTCGCTGGGTAGGCTTCGTTGACTTGCTAATTAACTGGGTAAAGAGTTCCTTGTTGGTTGCCAGCAAGTGTTCTAAGGTTTTCAGGTTGTGTGGCATGCGGGCTTGGATCTGCTCCTTGGTTAATCGCTCAGTCAAGGAAACCTTGATGGTGCGATCGAAAGGAAGTTCGCCTCGATGGACACGTTGGAGTGCGTCGACGGTGGCTCTCATGGCATATTCACAGCCGAGTACTGAGCGTCGAAATCGTCGTCGGCTGACTTCGATTTTTTTGGCAAGCGAGACTTCCTCTTCACGCGTTAAGAGCGGGATTTGTGCCATTTGAGAGAGATATAAGCGGATGGGATCATCGCTCAATTTTGGCAGCGTTTCTCCAGGCGTGGGAGCTTTTGTAGCGGTCGTCTGTGTAGCTTGAGTGGTGGCAGTAGCTGGAGCAGGCTTCCGCTCCGGTGGTGCGTCACATAACTCGATGCCGGCAGAATCGAGGGCAACAAGCAGATTGTCAACTTTTTCCGGATGTACATCTTCATCCGGAAGGTAAGCGTTGACTTCGTCGTAGGTGAGATAGCCTTGTGATGTTCCCTTGGTAATTAGTACCTGCAGGTCTTTCTCCATATGGACCACGGTTTTGCTCCTTCTGCGCATCCTGCGCTCTGAGACAAATGATTTCGATCGTGTTCCGGTGTGCCCCTTAACGGGTCCCCCTGGATAACGATCAACAACAGAACCTGGCTACCCATCCGTGGGCGCCGACATGCTCTGCCGTTGTCTTTCTTGTTCAATCAGCTGCTGTAGTAGTTCTTTCTCCTCTTCAATATCAAGGTCGTTGTTTTCCAACACTGCCAGTTGTTGCCGTCCAGCAGTGCGTAAGGCGTCACGTTGAAACCCTTTGACTAGTTCATCCAATCGTTCGGCAGCCGCCCCTTGCGCGTGCTCAGCTTTGGCATTCGCCGTTTCGTCGGTTTCGACCAGGATGCTTTTTAGTTGCGGGGCTTCCATGTGAGTTAGTATGTTCCCGAATTCAGGACGCTGGCCGTTAGCCGCAAGTCGGGCAAAAAGTGTGTAAAGTGTGCGGCCTGTTTCTGTCGGTAGCGAGGCGATTTCAATATGTTCCAGGGCCGACGTGATCAGGTCCGGGTCGAGTAATAGGATTTCCAGCAGTTCGACTTCTCGCGGATCTAAAGGCTTCCAGGCGTGTTGCGCTATCGGCGGAGCGACTGGCTCACGTGGAATGGACGGCCGCGAACCTTGCTGTTGAGATCGGAGCTCTATTAAACGGGTGCGCAGCACTTCTTCAGCCACGGCAAACTGGCGAGCCAAACGCGAGAGTATCTGTTGTTCCAGCAGTCGCCGAGAGTCGTTGCGGGATGCCTGGGATCCCGGTGCTTGAGCCAGGGTGCCAAGGATCTCCTCCAGGGCCTGGTGTGATTGGTGTGTGTCGGTAACGGTATTAATCCCACGCAGAACCGTTTGAACCTTGTGCTCCAAAGCATCTACCGCAGTGGCAGCTTTTTCCAGGAAGCCTTCCTGCCCGTTGGTTTGCACATAATCACAGGGGTCCATCCCGTCCGGTAAAGTTAAGACACGCAGGTCAACTTCAGCAGCAATGAATAATTCGAGAATTTCATTGGTGCGACGCTGTCCTGCGTCGTCACCATCCAGGATTAAGATGACCGTGTCCGCAAATCGCTTTAATAACTGAACATGACGAGGACCCAGCGCCGTCCCCAGAACGGCTACCGTGTTAGCAATTCCATGCTGATGGGCCATGATGACGTCCGTGTAACCTTCCATCACCATCAAGCTGTTGGCCTTGCTTGCCGCTTGTCGGGCTAAGTCGAGGGCGTAAAGCTGATCACTCTTAGAGAACAGCCGAGTTTCCGGTGAGTTGATGTACTTGGCTGACCGCTCCGTTTCATTGGCGGGGAGAATCCTGCCACCAAGGGCGATCGGACGTGACTGGCTGTCACGGATGGGGAAGATAATGCGTCCCTTAAAGCGGTCGTATACCCGACCACTCTCGCTCTTGGCGACCGCGCCGATACCTTCTAGCAAGGCCGGACTGTGAGGTGTTGATTTTGCCTGGTCCAAGAGCCACTGCCATTGATCGGGAGCATACCCCAAATGATGACGGCTAATACTCTCGGTTGTAATGTCACGTTTGGCCAGGTAATCGCGAGCCCCGGCCGCTTCCGCCGCATTGAGCAGGTACTGGTGGTATTGCTGTTCAACCCAAGCCATCGTTTGGTAAAGATTACGCTTGTCGCGTGGGTCACCCGGCTGGTAATCCCGCTTGCCAGAATTGCGACCTAGCGAGACTCCGGCCTGGTCGGCCAGTAACTCAAGCGCCTGACGGAAGTCAATTCCTTCACGTTGCATCGTGAAACTGAAAATGTCTCCGCCCAGATTGCAAACCCAGCATTTCCAGGATTGCCTGTCAGGATTGACTTGCAGGCTGGGGCGAGTGTCTTCGTGCCAGGGACAAAGACCAACGTAAATTCGCCCCTGCCGGCGAAGCGTTAGCGAACTGCCAACCAGGTCGACAATGTCGATAGCCTGGCGGATTTGTTCACGCGAGTCGTTGGAATGATCGAAAGACACCGACATCTCCTGGTAAGAAACCTCCACTGGAATAGCCATGCAAGCCAGTGGACGTCCCAGATTTCCCTCCCCCTTTATGACCGGCGGACTTTCCGCCGATGATAGGCCCTCCTTGGCACGCGGAGCGAAATTATAATGCTGAAAATATGGTCGGTCAATGTTCTGCCGAGTTCCAGGAATCATCCATGATTCAGTCAACTCGAGAAGGCAGTTCGCCTGGCCCCCTAACCGTACCCCTATTTCATTCCGCGATGCTGTTTACTGAAGGCAACATTTTAACCACATGAAGAGAAAATCGAGTAGTTCGAAGCAAGCTCTGTCGCTTCATTTTGACCCAAAAAAAAGCACTTTTTTTGAAGCGATGCTAGCATTACAAGGCGACCCCGATGCATTCATCGCGTCTGTTTTGCCTGCTGCAATCCCTGCCCACGGCCAGCGAAGACGCTATCCTATAAGGTTGTCGCGAACACTTAAAGGATCGACTTGCGGTTGCTGATGAGCAGTTATTTCCAAGAGAAAGTATGCGTTGATGTTCGATGGTTTCAGAAAATACTCTCGTTATGGTTTACTGACCTTGTTATCGGTTTTGGCGATTAATGCCGGTTGTGGATCCTCTCCAGAAGAATCGCTGGAAGACCGGGTCCTTCAAGTGAGATCTGGGACGTCAGATCGGATTGTTGTCCCAGAAGCCCTCGTGCGAGACAGTGATTTGGCACTCCTCATTGATTTACAGGGACTGGTTCATTTGTCGATCCAGGAAAGTGAAGTTACCGATGAAGGACTGCGTCATTTAGCCGGTTTGAAAAACCTGGAACATTTACACTTGCGTGGTGCTCGGATTGGTGATGCGGGTGTCGAGCATCTCCTGGGACTGGAAAAGCTTCGCAATCTAAATTTGCCACAGTCTCAGGTGACGGATAACGGAATGAAACGGCTGGCGAAACTGCCTTCGTTGGAGTTGCTTAGGATTGGCAGCCCACATTTGACTAATAACAGCCTGCAATCTGTCGCCTTGATGCCGGCGCTGAGGTTTTTGCACCTGATTGATGTGCCTATTACGGATCAGGGAATCGACCAGTTGGCAGGATTTACCCAACTGGAATCGCTCTATCTGGACGGGACCCGCATTAGCGATGCTGGTATCGAGAAACTGATGGAATTACTGCCAAAGGTGCATTTGCACCTGAATCAGCAGCATCCGGATAATCATCCAGCGGACCATACTCACTAGGTAGCTGGAAATCGTAGCGGTGGGGGGGTATATTATGCATCGTATCGCCCAAGTCGGGAGAAAAAATTCAACAACTAGGGAGTCACCTCATGAAGCGTCGTAATGGTTGGATGGTATTGGCGAGTAGTCTTTTGCTGGTCTTGGTTGTTAGCGCGGGATGGTCACGTCTTCAAGACGCGCCGGCTAAGATGTCGATGGTTGCTGCTGCCAAGGCTTACCTGGCCACGCTCGACGAGAAACAGCAGGCCCTGACGACGATGCCTTATGATTCGGAAAAGCGAGTGGATTGGCATTTTATTCCCAAGATGGAACGCAAGGGCCTCCAGTTTCGCGATATGAAGCCAGAACAACGCAAAGCAGCCAGCCAATTGCTGCAGACCTCTTTGAGTCAGGCCGGCTATACCAAGGCCCAGAAGATCATGGCGTTGGAGGGGGTGCTACACGAACTGGAGATAAAGAATCCCGGTAAATTTCGTCGGGATACCGAGCGTTATTTCTATACGCTGTTTGGGGAAGTTGGCGACGAGTCTCGCTGGGGCCTCAGTATTGAAGGCCATCA
>CAZXJC010000669.1:0-3578 GCA_964640885.1 uncultured Pirellulaceae bacterium
GATGAGGATCGGCAGAGTCCGTTCCAGGTACAAGTTCGCTTCGAGGGAATTTTCGGATTCCGGATTGCCGTAGTCGGTCAAAACGGGCTGGCCCGCCGTCAGCCGATCCCACAAGATCCGGCCGACATCTGGCTGCGGGTCGACACCACGGCTCCGGAGGCCCGCATCGAGTCCGCCTCCTTCGGCGCAGCGAACCAGGCCGGGAACCTGGTGATCCGCTGGCAAGCAGACGATTTGGCACTCACCCAGCGACCCATCTCCCTCTACTACCGGGAAAAATCAACTGAGAAATGGACCACGATTGCCAGTGGTCTGGAGAACAGTGGCACCTATGCCTGGCCGGTCAGCCCGCTGGTCCCCGACTCCATCCAGTTGCGGCTCGATGCCCAGGACCAGGCCGGCAATATTGGCAGTTATCAGCACCCGACACCGATCACGCTGCTGGGACTGGCTCCCGAGAGCCGGATTCGAGCCATCCAACCGCTGGCGGCGCCGGATGCTGCCCCCCTGCCCTAACCGCCTTTCACGGGGAAGTGGTCATTTTGGGAGTGGTCAAAAAAACCGCGGACCGCTAAGCTCTAGGTGAGTTAAGTGGACGTTTCTCTCTCATGGCATTTTGCAGCCAACAGGAAGGGACCAGGCGGTGGCCAAGCAGCGGACCTTGCACGTACTGGATTATCTTCAAAAACCGGCCCCCCTCCCGGACCGTGGGATCGGAGTCCTGTTTGGCGATAACGCCTATCTCAAGACCGAAGCCCGCAAACGTCTTTTCCAGGACTGGTTTGGCAGTGACGAAGATGATATCAACGTCAGCACCTTTGACAACACGGCTCAGTGGGCTGACATCCATGACGAAGTCTCAACCGCCTCGTTGTTTGGCAGTAGTGGGGGGCGGATTGCCCATGTCCAGAATGGAGATACCTTTGTCACCGAGTATCGCGATCGGCTGGAGAAACTGGCCGTTAAAGAAAACCTTCGCGGGCTGTTGCTGTTGGAAGTAAAAGCCTGGGCCAGCAACACGCGGCTCTACAAGCTAATCGATCAGCACGGTTTTCAAATCGAATGCAAGCTCCCGCAGCAACAAAAAGGGAAAGCAGTCGATCGTCGCCGCATCATCAAGTGGTTGCAATTTCGCGCCCAGCAGGATCATGAATTGAAACTCGAGAACGAAGCCGGCGAGTTACTGATCGATCTGACCGGCACCAAGATTGGACAACTCGAACAGGCTGTCAACAAGCTGGCTCTGTACGTAGAAAAAGCAGGCTCCATCTCGGCATCGCTGGTGGAAGAGATGATTGGTGGCTGGAAATTCAAAACCACCTGGGACGTAATTAGCGCGGCTGCCGATGGCAACATCTCCGAAGCCCTCGGCCAACTGGATCAACTGGTTCAGGCCGGTGAACATCCGCTGGGGTTGTTGGCCCAGTTCTCCTGGTCATTAAGGCGTTTTGCCACCGCCACACGGATTTACGAAGCGGCCGAACGGAAAGGCCAGCGCATCAGTCTCGAGGCTGCCGTCAAGCAGGCTGGTTTTCGCTACGGCGAGACCAGGAAGGCAGAACAACAACTCAAGCGACTGGGGCGAGAACGGGCCGCCAAACTTTTTCAATGGCTGCTGGAGGCAGACCTGGCCATGAAAGGGAGCCACTCGGCGCGGGGACATTTTGTGCTGGAACACTTGTTCCTAAAACTGGCTAATCGCCCCACGGCAGCCCGAGCCTCCTGATTTTTTCTTCCCCCCTGCCCTCTTTAAATATTCCCAGGAAAACGGCCACTTGTTGATAGAGGACCTGGCAAGCCATGAAGCATTACGACGCGATTGTCCTGGGGACTGGTGGGGCCGGCAGCTCGGCTCTTTACCACCTGGCCACGCGAGGGCTTTCGGTCCTGGGCCTGGATCGCTTTGATGCGGGGCACGACCGGGGCAGTTCCCACGGACATACGCGAATCATCCGCAAGGCCTATTACGAGCACCCTGATTACGTCCCACTGCTGCAACGGGCCTACCAGTTGTGGGAGCAACTGCAGCAGGCCGCTGGCAAATCGCTCTACGTTCCAGCCGGCCTGCTGAGTGTCGGTCCCCCCGCAGGTTCCATCATCCAGGGGATCCAGGCGAGTGCCACTCAGCACAACTTGCCACTGGAACAGCTGTCCGCCGAGGAGGTGGCCGGTCGTTGGCCCGGTTATCGAATTCCCGAGGGATACACTGGCCTGTTTGAAGAGGAAGCTGGTTTCCTGATGGTAGAAGAGGCAGTCCGAGTCCACCTCCAGCAGGCTCAGCAAGCGGGTGCCACGTTCTTAAGTGACCAGGCAGTGGTCGACTGGTCGATCGATGGAGCGAACGTGCTGGTACGGACCGAAACGGATCAGTTTAGTGCAGGGCGGCTGGTCATTACGGCCGGCAGTTGGAGCGCTGACTTACTTGGCAAACTTGGTTTTGAGCTACGCATCTTGCGCAAGGCTTTGCACTGGTATCGTGTGGCAGCCGACCAGTACCAGTGCAGCCAGGGGGCCCCTACTTTTTTTTACGACACGCCGGATGGATACTTTTATGGCTTCCCGGCAATCGATGGGCGGGGCTTGAAGGTGGCCCAGCATACGGGGGGCGAGGTGGTGGCCGATCCACTGCAGGTGGACCGTGAGCTGGACGTAGTGGAGCAGGCGCAGGTAGCCAGTTTCCTGCGTCATTTTTTGCCGGCGGTCAGTAGCGAGGCGACCGATCGCGCGGTCTGTCTTTACTCGATGACGGCGGACGAGCATTTTGTTGTCGACCGTCATCCGGAGCATGAGCAGGTTGTTTTTGCGGCCGGTTTATCGGGACATGGTTTTAAATTCACTTCGGTATTGGGGAGCATTTTGGCCGACCTGGCGATCGCTGGAGAAACGTCGTTACCGATTGAGTTTTTACGGCATGACCGGCCGGCGTTGGGGGCCGGTTAGGGGTTGGGAAGCGTGATATGGGTCTGTTGACAAGTCGGCTGCTGGGTAGGAAACTGGATGGATTGGGCCCCCTTCGTCTAGTGGCCCAGGACACTGGATTCTCAGTCCAGAGACAGGGGTTCGACTCCCCTAGGGGGTACTGCTGCCACGTCCGTTCGGGTGCAGGGTGCTGCAACCAGCGGAATGTGGCTCTTTTTATGGGTGGGCAGATCGGCGTTGCATCCTGTTGCTGCACTCCATCTGCACTCAACGGTTCCGTTATTGCTCGGGCTTCCAGCCCAGCTCTTTCGCCTTGGCGAAATCAGCCTCGGCTTTGGCCCTGTCACCCTTCACGTTGTAAAGCTTGCCCCTCGCGGCGTAGCCCTTGGCATAGTCGGGCTTGATACGAATCGCCTCAGTTAAATCAGCAATCGCCGGGATAAGTTGTTTCGTCGCGATGTAAGATCTGGCCCTGTTGGAGTAAACCTCGAAATCATCGGTATTTATACGAATCGCTTCGTTGAAGTCAGCGATCGCTTTGTCGTGGTCTCCTTTCTTCTGGTAAGCGTTGCCTCGGCCCCATTATGCCTTGGCACTATCAGGCTTGATGCGAATCGCCTCGGTGTAATCCACAATCGCCTTCTCTAAGTCCTCCTTTT
>CAZXJC010000670.1:0-7940 GCA_964640885.1 uncultured Pirellulaceae bacterium
GCGTGAATTTCACTTCGTATTCTGCAGCTCATGCTGGTCAAGTCGATCCATTATGATCTTCAACTGGCGGTAACACGAAACCAGGTAGTCATTCCTGAAATGCTGGTTGTACACCGGACGTTCTGGTAAAATGCTTCTCGCGAGGTGTTTGATCATCGGAGAGGTCGGGCGTGAGACGCCTTGCCCGCTATATTCGTCCGACTTCGTTTCGTATTGAAGGACATGGGCCTCTATTCGTTTCAATTCAGAATGAAAGACAAACCGTGATCCGCCAACCAGTGCCCACCGAGTTGAACGATTCCAGTCATTGCAGCGGCGCGGCGCGGACCGCGTCCATTATTCGAGGACTTCTGAACCGATCTTTGACGCGGTTCCTTCTGGGCTGCCTTGCATTGCTGTTCTCGACGACCAGCGTCCTGGCGGATGGCTGGTTTGACACATTCTACCAGTACCGGATTCCGTTCGAGACGAATTCGAAGCACGAGGGTTGGGTGCGGTTATCACTTACGACGGAGCAAATTACGAATGCGATTAACCGCGTCAGTCGCTTCCAGTACGACGCAAACTTTTTTGCGTTCAACGCGGTTACCCTTGTTGAGGTGGATGAAGATGGAAAGGTTGTTAATGCTCATCCCGAGGCTGGCTTCTATTTATCTAGAGTTGGAAGTGAACAGGCCAAGGGTTGGCAACAGGCTACAGGCGACACGCATGCCATCAGGGTCGTGAAGAACAAACCGTATCTACTTGAGTTTGTTTCGTCGGACTTCGGCAAGAACCCGGCCTATAAATATGAGACGATTTTCGCACCTGGTAGTTCGATGCGTTCGTCGGATTATCGCACATCGTTTTTCCCGCCGCTGTTGCCGCGCGGCAAAACTCGACGAAAGACTCTGTTGATTCCCGATCGCGAAGAGATGCAGCTTGTGGTAGGTGGCATCTGGGCCCCTGGAAAACTAGACGAAGTTTCCGTGCATGAGGTCAACATCACGTTGCAAGCAAAACTCGACAAGCCCGGTCGTAAACGGTGGATGCTGTACTACCAGCCGATGTGCAGTCATCATCTGCAGACGCCGAGCCGTGAGAAGGATACTGCGCCGAAAGAATCTGTAAACGTTGAAAATCGCGGGTTCGCACAGCAACACCTAAGCGACACCATTTACCGACTACCTGGTTCCACTTCGCTCGACATTTCGTTCGCTGACACGACAGTCAAAGTGACACGGCAAATGAAGCTCCCGCCAGCGGGCCGCGAGAAGGTGATGATTCGCTCGGCTGCCAACGAGCGGCAGTCGTTTCAATTGCTGCTAAATGCGAAGCACAAGGGTGTCACGCTCAATGGCGTGAAGGTCGCGGATCTAATAGTCGCCGGCCACGTGATCCCATCGTCGGCGGTAACCGTACGTCGCGTAGCATTCGTACCGATCAAGAAGTCATCCTACATCACCCCGGCAAAGTTCCTCGGCGAGATTGGCGATCCCCTTGTTCCGATTGAGTCCAGGAAGCTCTCGCCGCAAGATGGCACAACCGCGTTGTGGTTTACGATCTCGGTGGCGCCCGGAACTCCGGCGGGAGTGTATTCGGGTGACGTTACGTTGCGGCTTGCGGGTGCAGATGCAATGTTCGTACCGCTTTCGCTGGAGGTTTACGACTTTGAGTTGCCCGAGTTCTCATCATTCCGCTCGAACCTGGGAATGCAGTACATCAGCAAGCTGCTCAGTAGCCGCGATGACGCCCGCAGCATGCTTGACTATCACGGGCTGGGCAAAGAGTGGCCCAAAGACAAACCAGCCATGAAGAAGCTTGCGCGAGATTATTACGACGTCATGATCGACAATAAGTTTACGCCCAAATCGGTCGCGCTGTTCTCAGAGATCGAGATGAATTGGACGCCGCCCCCCAAGGGCTACAACGTCGACAAACCGGACAACTTTTTCGAGCTGCACGACTGGGACTTTACCGAGTTCAACAAAACATTGCGGCACTTCATTGACAAGAAAAAATGCAATAACATTTGCCTGACACACACGGACCCGAGTAGTTGTAACCTGTTCCAGCAACTGCCTGGCAAGCGGTTAAAGGGGCCGGAGTACGCACCGCACCATACCATGGGCTGGCAGACATTCCGCGAGATTACACGCGTTGTGTGGGGTAAGACGAAACATGACGGCTATCAGGATACCTCGATTGAGGTCACACAGAAGCAGTGGGACGACCTGGTTCTGAAGTATTACCGGCGGATGGCACAGAACCTGGAAAAAAACGGCTGGCTCGACAAAACACACATTCTAATCGACGAAACCGAAAACCATGCACGACTAATGCACTTTTTGAAGCTGCTTAAGTCTGATCCGCTGACAGCGAAAATCCGCATAGCCGCTTGCATTCAGGGACTTGGGCTGATCCACAAGGACGCGCACTACTTCGGTGGGAAGGTATGGGACTACCGCGGACTGCTCGATATCTACGTTCCCGAAATGGACGAGAATTACGATCGTTGGATGGACTACCTCTGGACGGATCACGGACTCGAACGAAGGCGCGAAAAACTCTGGCCGTACCTCGTCGCGTCATCGCGACTCGCGATCGACACGGCTGGCATCAACAACCGGATCGTCGGCCTGGACATCTTCAACCGCGGTGGCAGCGGCCTGTTGATCTGGGAAACCACCGGTTGGGACCACCTCTACGGTGGTTCACGCAATCCCTGGCAGGATCCTTACACGCGCCACGCGAACGGTTCGCTGGCCTATTTCTACCCGCCGAAGAAAGACGGCCTGCCTACCGAATCGGACATGACAATTATTCCGTCACTGCGTCTGGAGACATATCGCGAAGCGATCGACGATTACGAGTACGCGCGTATGCTTGAAGACCTTGTCGCCGCTGGCCGTCTAGCTGGACTCGATGTATCAAAAGGCGAAGCCGTGCTAAACGACATCAAACGCTTCTTCACCAGCAACACACACTGGTCTCAGAATGACGCCTGGTATCTCGAACTGCGGGATCGGATGGCACGGACCCTTGTGATGCTGAAACAGGAACTGGCCGACTGAAATCCGTGGTAGATTTGGTGTAATCATGCGAGTAGTTCTGTTTGATCTTGATGATACCTTGTTTGACCACCAGTATTGCAGTCGCGCTGGACTGGCTGCAGTTCAACAAACGTATGCTGGGCAGATCCAAGGATCGGTTGAGGAAGTCGAAGCGACTTATCGTGAGCTGCTTGAAGTATGGCACCTGAAAGTCCTCCAGGGTTTGATCTCCAGTGACGAATCTCGCATTGAGCGATTTCGAGTACTGTTGTCCAGCGAGCAAACGATTGCAACGGATGACGAAGCACGAGCTGCGGCACGCTGTTATCGAGCTGCCTTTGATGCGGCATATCAGCCCGTTCCAGGGGCCATCGAATTGCTAAAACGTGTCAAAGCGGAATGTCCGATCGGAATCGTGACGAATCATTTTCTGGCTGAACAAGTCAAGAAGATCGCAGCCATTGGGGTCGATCCATTCGTTGATGAGTTAGTTGTATCGGAAGAAGTTGGTGTGCCCAAACCGGATGCGAGAGTTTTCGAATTGGCGTTATCGCGTCTGGGCAGTACACCGGACCAAGCCGTGATGATCGGTGACTCCTGGTCGTCAGACATTGTTGGAGCAACCGCGTTAGGAATACCTGCTATTTGGCTGAATCGATACGACAGTCCGTGTCCCGATGCTTCTCTGGCGACCGAAATTCGGTCGTTGGAACCAGTTGATGAAATTGCTGACTTGATTCTCAGTACACGATAGTTACCGATTGGTTGTGGATCGTTGTCGCTGTGTTAGTAGGCACACGGGATCCTTGCACTGGCCGATCCACTGGCAGACAATAACGTTCGTTGCCAGTGTCATCCCGGGGTTTTGTTACAGAAGTGGTTCCATGATTTCACGAACTTCGATTTTTCGTTCCTCGGTCACTCTATTGTTTGCCACATTGGCTGTCGCGGCGTCGATTTCTGCGGAGGAGTTAACTCGTGGTAAGCGTTGGGTAAGAAGTCGACCCTTTACAACAATGGCTCTGACGATTATCCCCGAATCCTGCAACCCGCAACAATACAAGGATGCCAACCTGACGACGACGTTGGCCTGGAAGCAGCGAGAGCAACTGCTCGAAGGAAGTGCAGGCGTTGGCCTGCCATGGCATCTGCATGTGCGGCGGGCCGTGTTGAGCAAGGAGGGGCTTACCGACGAACTCAAGGCCCGCCGCAAAGGTCATGTTAAGAATTACCAGGGTTGCTCTGGATGGTTGGTCTGGGACGAGCCAAATCGTGCAGAGATGTTTCATGTGGCTAAGACGATACGTTGGCTGAAGGAAACATGGCCCGAGACGCTTGTCTATTCCAACGCCTACCCCAAGGGCGCCGCGTCGGAACGATACTATGGTGGCGAGACTCCGGCAGGTGGATACAGTTATGAACAGTACCTGCGCGACTTCTCGACAATTCTCGACTCCGATGTCGTGATGTATGACGCCTACATTTTTTCTGACGATGGTGGTACCAGGAATCCCTTCCTGACCATGAGCACGGCCCGCAAGGTGGCATTGGAGCAGCGTAAACCCTATTGGACATTCGTCCAATCGTATGCTGACGAGCGGCGTGGTAATCGCATGCCAAGTGAATCAGATATCCGGATGCAGGTCTTTGCCCACCTGGCGAGTGGTTTTACGGGAATAGGTTACTTTACCTACGAAGATCAGCAGGGACCGGCCATGGTCAGCAACGCGACTCGCCAGCGGCGTCCGATTTATTACCACGTCGCACGTCTAAACCAGGAAGTCCTCAACGTGGGACAGGCCTTACGGTTCCTGGAAAGCACAGACGTGAGATACGTTGCTGGATATGGCAACCAGGTGCCCACCGGCGTGACTGCTTGGAAACCCGGTGCGGGTGGCAATAACTTCATTAAGTCGATCGTGATCGAGGGGAGCGGTTCAAAATCGATTAAGTGGCGAGATGTGCTGGTCGGTTTTTTTGAGGATGATCAAGGCGATGATTACTTTATGCTGACGAATCTCTGGCACGACGAAAATGTTGCGTCGTCTCAACGGAGTATGAAAGTCACCTTGAAGTTGCAACCAGGTGTTACCGCCATCGGACGGCTCTCGAGAGAGACGGGCAAGCCTGAATTATTGACCGTTAAGGGTGACGAGTTCGAGTTGACGTTGCCTGGTGGTACAGGTGAACTACTGCGATTTGGTTCCGCCCAGTTTCCGGGACTTGACCAGGATGAATGAATCGCTCGCTTGATGGCGATATTCGGTCTGATGGTACCTGGTGTGGTCCACCTGGTGACCGGATGCAGGAATATGCGTTACTTTTCGAAGAGCTTGTTGCGCGCTTGATTCATGATCCTGATGGCAGCTTCGTGTTGGACACGTTTCTCAACGGAGATTACGTAGAAGGTGTCCAGCACTTCTGGGATGCGGCCGACTAGCCGAACCCCATACTGCTTTTTCACAAGCTCTTCGATCGCGGTGGGCACCGGGAAGACGCCCTGCCCTGCCTGCCCAAAGACCTTCAATAGTGCGCTGTCTTCACGCTCGGCTACGATCTCTGGGAATACTTTGTGATCTTCCATCCAGCGATCCAGCGAGCGGCGTACTGCGGTCAGTTCCGTTGGTAAGAGAATGGGAGCGTTAGTCAGTGAATGTGGAAATCCTTTCCGATATTTTTTTGCCAAAGATTGTGTTGCCAAAATCGACAAGCCGCACTCTCCCAGCTTGTGACTGTAAACATTGACGTCGAGTGTTGCGGGGGCAGGAGAATCGGACAGTACGAGATCAAGCCGGTGGATCGCCAAGTCCGCCAGTAAGTCGGTGAGATTTCCCTCGTAACATTCGATTCGAGGAGGCTCGGGGCCGACGAGAGCCGGCTTGAGAAGTTCGAAAGAAATTAGTTTGGGGACAACGTCTGGCATACCGACGCGCAGTTTCTGTCGCCGGCCAGGTTGTCCCGTTCTAACGAATTCTCGCAATTGGTGTCCGATAGAAAAAATATTTTCGGCGTAATCAAAGATTTGCTGGCCAAATTCGGTCAGTACGAGACCCCGACCTTGTTGTCGTAGGAGCTTCTGGCCGATGGACTTTTCCAGTTCTCGGACCTGGGAAGTTACCGTTGGGCGTGCCAGGTGGAGCTGCTTAGCGGCAGCTGAAACGGTTCCTGCCTTGGCCACAGTCCAAAAATAGAACAAGTGATGGTAATTGAGCCATTCCACGAGCATCGTCCTGTAGAAAAAATCTTCACTTCGTGTCTATAATAACTACTTTTCCTTGTTTCGGTAATAGTAGTATAAACGCCTAGGAAGACCGATTGTTTAGAGCTTGGTGTGACCATGTTTCGTTTCAGGTGCAAGTGTATCCCATTTTCGATATTGCTCTTAACAGCAACGCTTGGTGGTTTTTGCGCGGGATCCATTCTGGAATCGGCGGAAGCAGAGGCACCTGGAAGTGAAATTGAAGAGGTGATTCTTAGTCGTCGAGACGGCGAAGGATTGACTAAGTCGGCTATTTTTTATGTATCTACGCGTCTGTGGCACAAATCTGTACTCTGCTCTTTACGATTGACAGATTATCCATGGTCCGAAAATTCTGCTCGAAATGGTATCGGGGCGCCACTCACGCTTTGATTGGCCGACTGCGGCGCTGGCGATGCGCCGCATTTGTGTTGTGCGTTCGCCCGCCTTTACGGCGGCGACATTCGGTCACACCAGTTTTTTTGAACACCAGCGTTTGTGAGTCTTAAATGAGTACATCAACACCATCTGATACACCCACTCCCGAAGTAGATGCTGCCAATAGTTCGTCTTCGACATGGAAGGTAGATTTCCTGGCATCGATAGTGGTCTTTCTTGTTGCCTTGCCGCTTTGTATCGGCATCGCAGTCGCCGTGGGGATTAACCCGGCGAGAGCATTGATCACGGGAATTATTGGCGGACTGGTCGTAGGCTGGTTTGCTGGATCGCCGTTGCAAGTGAGTGGTCCAGCAGCAGGGCTGTTCGCGATCGTGGCTGATTTGTTGACCAAAGGAAAGGCTATTTATCCCGAACACAGGGATGCAGCGGACACTGAGCTTGAGTTCTCATTAATGGTTCTGGGTTCAAGTGTATTCCTGGCCGGCTTGATCCAACTGGCGGCGGGGAAACTTCGACTGGGCCAGTGGTTTCGGGCGGTATCGCCTGCCGTGGTCAAAGGTATGTTGGCAGGGATTGGTGTCTTGATCCTTTTTAGCCAGTTTCATGTGATGCTGGACCATAGCGCACGCTGGCACGGCAAGAAAGCCCATAAAGGCTATGAATATATGGCAACCATTCCACAGGCGATTGGCAAATGTTTCTCGTTTGGCGACGAAGCCGATCCGGGGCCAGGTGCTGAGCATGGCGATGAAGCAGGAACGAAAGCAAAAGCTGAAACTACGAAAGAGGGGGGAGAAAAGGTTGAAACGAAGAACCCTGAAAACCATCATCTCGCCGCCCTGATTGGCATTATTTCGTTGATCTGTTTTGTGTTTTGGCCCAAGATTGCTCCAGAGAAAATTAGTTTCCTGCCAGCTGCTTTAATTGGTATCACGATTGCAACGATTTTTGCCCAGGCAATCGCTCTGGACGTGGTATACCTGGAGGTTCCAGATAGCTTTCTCAGTGAAGTGACGTTGCCTAGCAAACCTTGGGTTGGTTTGTTGTTGAATAAGACGGTTTTAGTTGGCGCGATTGTCATTGCGCTGATTGCGAGCGCGGAGACCCTGCTGTGTGCAACGGCTGTTGACCAATTGCACGAAGGTCCTCGTACGAAGTACGACCAGGAATTGTCAGCGCAAGGTGTCGGTAACATTTTGTGTGGCCTGGTGGGAGCATTGCCGATGACGGGCGTCATCGTACGTAGCAGTGCAAATGTTGAGGCTGGGGCA
>CAZXJC010000671.1:0-6791 GCA_964640885.1 uncultured Pirellulaceae bacterium
GCCGGTTCAGAGCCAACTGGTTATGCTGTTCAAGCCCGCAATCACAATGCGGTTGCCGCAGCCATTGTGCAGCAGCGAGCAGACTGGGGCATGGCAATTGAACATGTCGTGGACCCGGAAATACTGGGATTTTTACCGGTCTGCCAGGAGCAGTTTGATTTCGTCGTCAACGAACAACGGCAAGATCGCAAGGCCGTGGCTGCATTTTGTGCGCTGCTTACCGACCCACAGATTCGTAGTCACTTGAAGTCGTTAGGACTAACGATGGCGGAACCAGCCTGAGGCTGATCCTTAATCACCCGCTGGCATCAGTACTTCACCCCGACCACCTTCAATCAGGTCACCGTGATAGAGATCAAACTCGCTCTCAAGGAGGGTTTCGGGGATATCCATCCCCAGCTGATCCAGACGGCGCAACAATAATCTCAACATGTCAGGCTGGTAACGACAGGCATAGCAGAAACTGGGCAACAATTCCGGACGCTCACTGCCCAAGAATGCCAGTGTCCCTCGCCGCATACCTGCTCCATGCCGAATGCCACTTTCGCCAAACACACAAATCGTGCCGGCTAGCATATTGAATCCAATCAGGTCACCACAGTTACCACCAACCACCAGTAAGCCGCGTCGCATACTGTGCCCGATTTCATTACCCACATCACCATCAATCCGAATCGTACCTCCCACCATCCCTTGCGGGCTGCCACGGTAAGCGGAACCAATTAAGTGACCGGCTCGACCGGCAACATGGATCATGCCACCCTGCATCTCGGCTCCCACCCAGTCGCTGGCATTCCCAGTTACTTCGATATTACCGCCAGCCATTTCGCTGCCAACATGTCGTCCCACGTCCCCTTCCACCTTGATCTGGCCCTGTTGCATCCCAGCGCCGATCCAATGCACACCGGTAAGATCGCCGGACCAGACAATCGTTTCGTCCGTCGGATCGCCACTGACCTGAAAAAAATCTGCCAGCTTTCCGGGTTCGTTACCATGAAAGACAGGAAGTTTCTCGATATCTACCAGTTCCAGATCGCGCACCTTGTCTGGGTTAATCCCCTCTACTTCTAGAGGCACACTGGCGCCATCCTGGTATTGCAGTTGCAAGGCCATCGGTAGTTTACCTGGGAAGTCGAGAGAACGAGCTGGGAAAAAACGGGCCGGACCAGTATAACCGTAAGCTGGCCAGGGAAACAAAACTTACAATGCCAAACACTCCTCACTTAACATGACACAAGTTGCCGGAATTGTACTATGTGGTGGTCACAGTCGGCGGATGGGATATTCGAAATCCCTGCTCCCCTTCGGTGACGAAACGATGTTACAGCGTGTCTTAAGGTTACTGGGGCCAGTGGTTGATCCGCTGGTTGTCGTCGCTGCCCGCAACCAGGAACTTCCTGATTTACCCTCGCATGTCCAGGTAACTTGGGACGAAGCTCCTGACCAGGGACCGTTGCAGGGAATTTGCGCGGGACTGGCTGCGCTGGACGGTCTTGCCGAAGCAGCTTATATAACAAGTTGTGATGTGCCTTTGTTGATTCCGGCATTCGTAGAGGCCTTAATTGATGCGCTTGGTAATCATGAGATTGCTGTTCCTGTCGACAGTCGTTTTCACCACCCGCTGGCAGCTGTTTACCGAATCGACGTCCTGGACCGCATCAAGCAGCTGTTGGCAGCTGACCAACGACGACCGATGTTTTTAATTGAGCAGTCCGATACGATCCGTGTCACGGTTGACCAGTTAAAGGCGGTTGATCCGGACTTATTGACGTTACAAAACATCAACCAGCCAGCTGATTATCTTACTGCTCTAAAATCTTCAGGACTAACGGCACCTCCTGATATCATTGCCAAATTAAATGTCCAGGATGATGGTTAATCATCTTTCGGTTCACAGTCAACTACCTGGCTATCATGCACATACCCATCTTCGACGGGATAATTGCGAAAGCGAATTGAATAATACTGTTCGAACCAGTCCGAGATATCATCCTCGATTTCGTGGTCAAAGTCAGGCGCAACGTGCAAAGTTTTTCCGAAAACGGATTCACGAATATCGCCATCGTCGACGATCACTTGCCCCGCTTTAATTACGTACCTTGGCAATTGAAACATTAATTCTTTATTTTCATGTGGCGAATAGATCGTGATATCTGCATCAGCGCTGGGGCCGAGATGACCCTTGTGTTTCAGGCCAAGAATACGAGCCGGGGCAGCTCGCGTGATAATACAAATCTCATTCAAGGTGTACTGACGATCCAGGTCAGCCAGTATCGATCGATCGCGAACGGCTGGATGAACCGTTTTGATTATATCTTGCCGATAAGTTCGATCCATCAAGAGGCGAATAATCTGCGGATATGCTTGAAATGAACCCCCATTGGGATGATCGGTGCTCATAACAACGCGCCAGGGATCCTCAACCAGCAGGTACCATTCCAGTCCAATTGCCCATTGGAGTGCGTGGACCAGGCTTTTGTTCTTGTACTTAATTGGGGCAATGCCACAACCAGACTCCAGTTCTGTATCTGCGCTAAACCACTTGGTACCGTAGACGTTCGACAGGTAATAACCGAGGGGTCCATCTCCGGTCATACTTGTCGTTTCACCAAACATCACTTGGCCCACATCAACGGTCACATTTTCATGGCTGTTGACATAATCTGCCAGCGGCTGTGTTTTCGAGTTAAACGTGTTTTCATCACCAGACCCACCACCGTAACTGTGAAATTGGATATGGGTTATGTGTCCACGATGACCTTCCAGTGCTTCCATGGTCTTTAGCGTGGTTTCCCAATTGCCAGGCATGCCGAGATTATTGCAGTGAATATGAACTGGATGAGGCAAGTTCAAGTTAGCCGCGGTACGCGACATCTCAGTAATAATCTGTCGCGGTGTGACGTTAAAATGATCAACGACCTGATCGATAGTTTGTACATTCCCTGCCTGGTGATGTTTCCATACTTCAACACCACCAGGATTAACCAGCTTAGGGGCATACCCCTTGGCAGCACCTAGCAGCCAGCTCACAAAGGCCTCCAATTTTTGTGGTTCTTCGTCCTTGATGGCATTCATGATGTAATGATTGTTGCCCATCAAGACGTAAAAACCTTTGTCGATACAGGGCGTATCTTCAAACTCTTCGTGAGCATGGCGGGCGGACAACGGTGGCACCGCTGCATCAAATGCGGTGGTATAGCCCAGTCCGACGTACCGATAGCCAGTCGCAAACGTACTCGGTACACTTCCCAGGGTCCCGCTGTGTGTATTAGCGGTACGGGGAACGACTTCGCCATGTCGTTTTTCTTCGGGTCGCATCTTGCGAGCCATATTGACCTTCGGCCCAGCAATATGACAGTGCATATCAATTCCACCCGGCATCACGACCAGGCCAGTCGCATCGAGTGTGTGGCTAGGTTTGGTCCCTTCGGGAGGGGCTGGTACGATCTTTCCATTGGCGATCCAGAGGTCCTGCACTTGACCATCGATGCCATGTAATGGATCGTAGACGTAACCGGATGCTATTTTTAACAATGTCTCGGACATAGTGGCTTTACTATTAGTGGATTAGCGATTCGTTCAGTTTGTGGAATATAAGGAAATGCTTTTCAAATGGATGATTCAATACGCCTAGAAATTGCCCGTGACCAAATCGTGGCAGCTCGGGAATACACGGAAAGCTTGTTGGCGGACATTGATCCTGGCGACTGGTTTCGACAGCCTGACGAAGTTACTACCCATGTCGCCTGGCACGTGGGTCACCTGGCAATGGCACAATATGGATTGGTACTGTTTCGTCAGCGGGGCCGTCAGACGGAAGACACTGAGTTGATGTCGTCTCGTTTTCGCAAGCAATTCAGCAAAGGATCGCAGCCGGAGCCCGTCGTGGAAAACAACCCATCGGTGGAAGAGATTCAAGCGGTTTTCGCGGGAGTGCATCGGCAGGCAATGGAAGAACTGGAGCGATATCCGCTGGAACAGTTGGACGATCCTGTCGACAAACCGTACGCCGCCTATCCAACCAAGTACGGGTCTCTGTTGTTTTGTGCTCATCATGAGATGTTGCATGCTGGTCAAATCGGATTGTTGCGACGACTGCTGGGAAAATCCCCTGTTCGCTAATCGTCACCTGGAAGCACCCAGACTACTGGCCTTCTGGACGCAGTGAAGGCCTGATGACCGTAGGTGTTTGCTTACTGTGAAGGATCTCTTTTACTCGATCTTGAATGCCTGAGAGAATATCAAATTCGCTTGGATGAGGAGATTCAAAGGCGGGTCGCAAGGGAATTGGGACGTCATCCATCCGATAAACGGTTCCTGGCACGTTAATACCATAGGTTGCCACGGTAAAGGCAACTGCTGCCTGGCGGGTTGTCGGCGTTTCTTTCGGGTCCAGGGCGATGTAGGGGATCGTTTTCAGGTGATCGCGAGCGGGCTGGCTAAAATTGGCCATGGGATCGCTGGACACGATCATTGCCGCGTCAGCTTCACCACGCGCCATCACATCAGCCGCTGTGTATTCTCCCGGATTAAAACGGGGATAGCCGCGGGCCAGGTTCACGCCAAAGGGAAAGCCTGTTCGCCAGGCCACGACGTTATCAGCACCTGTTACATTCCCATGTCCCCGGTTTGGCTTGCAAACAAAACGGGTATAGCGATTCATATCCCTGGTCAGCGCCAGCAGCGCTTCACTGTTAGCATGTTTGCCGCGGGTCATGGTTAACCCCATGCCAAAAAAGATCACACCGAAGCGTGCCGCTTTCATCCGATCCATCAGATCCTGCCAGACCGACAGTGGTTGTCCGGTTTCTTCTTCGACACGCTGGGCGTCCAACTCGATTCCCTGGGCCAGGGCCCTCAATGTCCAGAGCCCTTCAAAATCTTTTCGTGGCTTAACCTGGATAAAAATATCAGCCGCCTTGGCAGACTTTGTCTTGCGGACATCAACGATCACACAGGTACGATCCTTGCGGCCATTGGGAAGAAACATTCCCTTGGGCATCAAGCTGTACTTAGTGAAATGTCGCGGGTGACTTTCTGCTGGATTGGATCCCCAGAAGATAATCAGATCTCCGCGATTGCGAACTTCGCCCAGTGAACAGGTCACTTCACCAACACCCTGAAATGCCATTCCTGATGGCCCATGACAAACACTGGTCGTCGTATCAACATTGGCGCCAACCCAGTCGGCAATGCCGACTGCAACTCGCTGGGACTCTGATGTCGTATCACTCAGACCGTAGATTAGCGGATAGCGTGCTTCGGCAAGGATGCGAGCCGCTTCCTCAATACCCGCCGACAGCTCAGCTGCCTGACCGCGAATCATACAGGACGGCCGGTCCTCGATCTCGTGATTTAAGAACCATGCCTTGCCGAGCACGCAGGCGCGCTTGGCAGCCACGATCTTGTCGCCTTCGACCGTTAAGTCAATATCGTCACAGACGCATCCACAAAACGTACAGGTAGCATCTTCGACGACCTTCAGGCCGGAGTCCTGGGGTACCGTTGCCATAGCGGGCACTCATCAATTGTCGTGCGGCAACCTTCTCGTTACTGCAACGTTCACAACGGCCAAAACCGTTACTGAACTTGCACCGCCGCAGTAACGACGGGAGGGAAAAAACCCTCCAGTTTCATAACTATGGTGCTAGGTCAACTACTTAGTCGACTAACTCTAATTGTACATCCAAACCCTTGCTTGTGGGCATCCCAGACCCATGAGTATCTCCGCCCATTAAACGGCTGGAGATGTCCCCATAGGCAATAAATAGCAATCCTGGTGGTAATTCTCCGGCCTTAGCTGCCGAAATGGCAACTTCCGCCTCTCCATCTGCACTTGTCAATCGGACTCGATTTCCCGTTTCCAGGCCCAATCGCTCCATATCTTCTGGGGCAACGAGCAGCCGATGGGTCTCTGACTGGTACGTTTCTCCAAATTTTCCTTCGCTGATTCCCACCCCTTGTTGACTGGTACGACCGGGAATCAGTACGAACATTTCAGACACGATATTAACTGATCCTGTGTTATTTCACCGACCGATACATCTACCCATCAAATACATCCCTGTTGACCCTTTCGGCACCAGCGGGCGTGCCACTTCAGCCATTCTGGGTTTCGTTGGGGCGCTAGCAAACGAATGCTGCTGAGAGTCGCAAATCAGCCTGCTGGCTGTTGATCATCGATCCCTAATTGTGCGAGTTGGCCTGGCTCGATCCAACCTTCATCCGACCAGCCGCGGCACTGATTATAGGCCTGCACAGACTGCTGAAAATCCTTCTTTGACATCCGAGCCTGCTGATCATCGGCCAGTGCTTCATCTAAAAAGCGTGCTGGCAAAGTGTCCTCAGCTGGTTTCCAGCCGGCCCGGATATTAAACCATTTCTTAGCCGTAATGATTCGCCGCGCAGTTTCTTCGAGTTCTTCCCCATCGACATCCCAACCGGTTACCTGCTGCAACATCTCTGCTGCTTCGCCATACAAATCCGTGAACACTCCTCGCAAGAACTTGCAGAGGATCAAGGAATCCATGATAGCTGCCTTGTTTTCAGTTGCGACTGCTTGAGCGGCGGCCGTTGGGGGCAAGTCATGTCGCTGGGCCCCTTCAGCAATGTCAACTTCATAAGCACTGCTACGGTTATGATCAGCGCCACGAGCTGCCACGGCGAAACCCAGTCCCATGGTTTGCAGAGCGCGTGGTTCGTAACCGGGGATTTCGAGGCCTTTCACCTGGGGTGCAAATTGAATTGTGTCGTGTCCGATTGTTTCGGCCAGGCGGCGGCTCCCTTCGGCA
>CAZXJC010000672.1:0-11502 GCA_964640885.1 uncultured Pirellulaceae bacterium
CGAAACTTTTTCGGCTACTTCTCCAATCCGACCGGGTACGCATTCCTTTGTCTGTTTGTGCTGCTAACGTCGTTTGCGGCGATTTGGCCTCATGATTTCTTCAACGAGAACCTCGCCAACCTGGATCAACTAAACAAATACCTCCCGTTGATTATGCTCCTGTTTATCCCGGCGATTACGATGAGCATCTGGTCGGAGGAACGGCGTGAACGGACCGATGAACTGCTGCTTACCCTGCCCGCTAAGGATTTTGACATCGTGATGGGAAAATTCGTGGCGGCCGGTGCCGTTTTCTCGGTTTCACTCATTTTCTCACAGTTGTGCAACGTGATGGTGCTGGCTTCACTGGCCAGGCACCCGGAAACCGGTGCAGTCGGCCTGGACACTGGATTACTGGCGGCCAATTACTTTGGACACTGGTTGATCGGCCTGTCGATGCTCTCGCTGGGCATGATTGCCTCGTTCTTAACCAGCAATATGACAATCGGTTTTATTTTTGGCATGGCCTTTAACGTGCCGATGGTCGCAGCTGCTTATGCGGATATCATTGTCCCGAGTTCTGGCTTTGCCCAAACGGTTTCTTCCTGGAGCATCGCCGCCCAGTTTGACGATTGCCGTCGCGGAGTCTTTAGTCTTTCGTCGATCAGTTATTTCACGATGGTGATCGTCATCGGACTCTATATAAGCATGGTGCTCATTGGCCGGCGACACTGGTCCGGTGGACGAGATGGACGTTCTCTGCTGGGACATTACCTGATACGTACGGTAGCACTGATCACTGCGGTTCTCTGTCTGAACGTCGTGTTTCGAACGCACGATCTCGTTCGTTACGACGCTACCGATGGCAAGGTAAGTTCGCTCTCAAGTTCAACTCGGGAGCTAATTCGAGACATCAAGTCGGAACATCCGATTAAGATCGAAGCTTTCATTAGCGTAGATCTACCACAATCATACGTTCGCACCCGCTATGACCTGGTTTCGATGCTGAAGGAATTTAGCCAGTTGAACGAGATTGAGTTGGTCCTTCACGACAACCTGGAACTGTTCGCCCCGGAGGTGAGCGAAGCCGAAGAACGTTACGGCATCACCCCCCAATTCGTCCGGGTTCGTGAACGTGGAGAGCTACGAAACAAGGAAATCATCATGGGTGCAGCCTTCCGCTGCGGACTGAAAAAAGTCGTCATACCCATCTTCGACTACGGCATCTCCGTGGAATACGAACTAATGCGATCAATCGCAACCGTTGCTGACGGGAAGGCCAAAAAGATCGGTGTCGTGCGAACCGATGCCCAAGTCAACGGTGGCGGCATCATCATGGGACCCGGTGGTCGACCGCAACCGGCACCACAACAAGAACTGATTACAGAACTGGCCAAGCAATATGACATCGAAGATGTCGACTTGAACAGTAAAGTCGATCCGGGTGAATACGATATGTTGCTGGCGGTCCAGCCTTCTTCGTTAGGGCCCGAGCAACTTAGCCTGCTGATTGCTGCGATTCGCAATGGCCAGCCAACCGCGATTTTTGAGGATCCGTTCCCTTCGTTCGTACGAGCACCGGCTACCGGCAGTCCGCGCCAGGCACCGGGAGGTGGAATGTTTGGGCAGGGTGGACCTCCTCCACCGAAGGGTGACATTCGACAACTTTGGGACCTGTTAGAACTCGAAGTACCTGCTGATCCCCAGGGATTAAATGTCCAACCGAAGCTGGTCTGGCAAACTTACAATCCCTATCCCAAGCTACAACTACAAGGGATCCCCGACACGTGGGTCTTCGTTCCCGGCGAACAACTCAACCAAAAACATGCCATTACCAACGGTTTGAATCAACTCTTTTTCCCGATGCCGGGAATGATCATGCCACGCGAAGGGGCCAAGCTGAACTTTGAGCCACTGGCCTCGACCACTGATTATGCAGGCTGGATTTCTTTCACCGACTACACCCAGAACCAGGGCAACCTGCCGGCGCTTCAAGAGAAGCAGGGACAGCCACGTGGTTCCCAGATCGTAGCAGCTCACATCACCGGGTCACTGGAAGAGGAGCAGGACGAAGAATCGGAAGAGGACGAGGAAGGGGACGAAACGGACGCGCCGAAGAAGACCTCGGTCAACGTCATCTACGTGGCTGACATTGACATGATGCATGGACCGTTTTTCACACTACGAGCCCGGCCCGATGACTTTGTTGACATCAAGTGGCGATTCGAAAACCCAACCTTCCTGCTCAATATCGTCGACGAGCTAACCCGCGAAGACCGTTACATCACGATTCGCAACCGCCGTACACAATACAGTACGCTGCAAACGGTTGAAGCGAAAACCGAAGCTGCCCATCATCGTGCTTACAGAAGTGGCGTCAAATACGAACAAGACCGCGAGAAAAAAAGCAAAGAATATGAACAAAAGATCGAGGCAGAAATTGCTAAGTTCCAACAGGAAATCACCGAACTGCAGAACCCGGAAAACAAGGAACGACCGGACCCGGCTGTGCTAAGAGCTAAGATCATCAGCCTGGGAACCAAGCAGATTATCAACGAGCGAAAAAAGGCAGCCGAACGGGAAAAGCTGGAACGCGAATACAAGAAAAACGTGACCAAGATCCAGCGAGAAGTCGAACAAGAGATTCGACAAATGCGGAAAGGTTACAAACTTTTCGCCGTGCTGCTGCCTCCGATTCCTCCCCTGCTGATCGGCTTGCTGGTATTTATCAGTCGACGATTACGGGAACGTGAGGGTGCTGAGAAATCACGTTTGCGTTAGTTTTTCCATTTCATTATTTTACAATTACAATTCGTTTTAGGTAAATCCTGAAATACAAAAGATAAGGACTGTTGCAGATGAGCGAGATGGTCAAAACACAAGTCTACGTTGGCGTCGCCGTTGTCCTGGCTGCCCTGGCAGCATTCTGGAAATCGGGTCAAGTGGAAATGCAGCTGAACGACATGGTCGGAAAAGACCTGTTCACAAAATTCACCAGTGCTGATGCTGCTACCGACCTGACCATCACCAACTATGACACGAACTTTGACAAGCCTGTCAATTTCCAAGTCAGTCGAGACAAGAAGACCGATCAATGGGTGATCCCTTCGGAAGATGGTTATCCGGCTGATGCCGAGGAGCAAATGCAGAAAGCGGTCACCGCGCTGATCGATCTGGAAGTCGTGGATGTCGCTTCTGAAGTCGCCAAGGACCACGAATTGTACGGCGTCCTGGAACCGACCGCTGATGTGGCCGCTGGTTCAAAAGGAGTTGGCATGCTGGTCGAGGTCGCAGATGGGCGAAAAAACAAGCTGGCTCACCTGATCATTGGCAAGCAAGATGCAAATAATAACGAATTGCGATTTGTTCGCGTTCAAGGTGAAGACGTCACCTATGTCGTCAAGCTCGATCTCACTAATTTCACAACTGACTTCAACGAATGGATCGAAGAAGATTTACTGGCTCTCAATCCTCTCGATATTCGTACCGTCGCACTGAAAGATTATGCCATCCTGGAAGTTGTTGATCCACGCACCGGTGGACCGATTAAACAACTGATCCAGCGTTCCGATACCGCACTCGCCTGGAACCAGGAAGAGAGCAAGTGGAACATCGGCCATATGCACGAATTCAAGGAACCCAACGAGCCTACACCTACGGAATTGAGTGAAAATGAAGAACTCAATAGTGAACGGCTAAACGAACTTAAGAATGCATTGGATGACTTGAAAATCGTCGGTGTGAAACAAAAACCGGCTGATACTAATCAAGTCAAGCTACAAGAATATGGCTTCTACCCGTTTCCAACCACTGACGAGAACAACAAGAAAATCGACGACGTGCGATCTGCCAATGGCGAGGTGCACGTCTCGCTGCAAGATGGAATTCAGTACATCCTGCGATTTGGTGATATCGTCCCCCTGGATGCCGTGAAGGCCACCTCAGAAGATTCCACGGACAACATCTACCGATACCTGGTCGTAGCGGCAAAACTGGATAAATCACAGATTCCACCGCCAGCGCTCGAACCAGAACCGAAATTGCCTGCTGCACCGGAGAAAAAACCGGACGATGCTGCACCGGCTAAGGAAGCGCCGAAAAAGCCAGCTGATCCCGCAAAGAAACCGGCAGCGGAAAAGAAGCCAGCCGATCCCGGCGCGTGTGACGATGACGAAAAACAGGCGGCCGATCAAAAGAAGCCAGCCGAGAAAGAGACCGAGAAGAAACCTGCGGACGAGAAGGCCAAACCAGCTCAACCGCCAGCAGATGCTCAACCACCGGCAGAGCCACCAGTCACGCTCTCGCCAGAGCAAATCGAGAAGATCGTTGAGGGAATCCGTAAAGAAAATGAGCGCAAGATCAATGAATACCAGGAAAAAGTGACGGCCGCAGAAAAACGAGTCCAGGAACTCAATGCCCGTTTTGCGAACTGGTGCTTCATCATCGATGAAAAGGTCTACAACCAGATCCACCTCAGCCAGACCGATGTGATCAAGGAAAAAGAGGAATCTGACCTCGGTGATTTCCGAAACCTGGATCCACAGAATCCTAATCCGCCTGGCACGCCACCTCCGGGAGGCAACCCGTTACTGCCGAATCTACCGCCACAGCCTTAAGCTGGCCAACGCCGTTCGCAGAAACTCATTCGCCGTCGAGCGTTCCTAATTCGCGCAACAGTTCAAACGTGTAGATTCCCGTGTCGTGACCGTCGCTGAAGGTCAGGCCATAGGCATAGTTACCCACGGGTGCCATCTGGTCGACCCGTAAAGGCTGCGTCGCTGCCAGGTCCACCACCGGTAACACCTGCTTTGGCGCCTCGGCCGCTGCTTTTCGTTCATCGCGACAGGTTGCACAGGGACAAGTTTTCCGTAACTCGCTGACCGTATACAGTCGTCGCTGCCCGTCGCTCCAGGTGATCCGCAACTGGTCCGGTTCCAGGCGTTCAAGTTCTGTCGGATAAATACTCATCTTTCGGTTTCCATCCAAAGCTGGCTTATGTTGTTCCAGAGATATCGACTAAGCATTGTCGCAGTCGCTCCACTTCCTCGGCTGTGTTGTAGTGGACCAGGCCAATCCGTAACATCCCAGCCGGTTCCAACCCGAGCGATTCGGTAAACTCGAGGGCGTAATAATTCCCATGCCAGGCAAAAATACCCTGCTGCCCTAAGCGTTCAGCCAGTTGAGCAGCCGTCAAGTTATCGTGCGTAATGGAAACCGTCGGAACCCGCTCGCCAAGCCGATCGAGGTCGGAAATTCCCCAGACCTTAATCTCCTGAATTGCATTGAGTCCCTCGAGCAATTGCCGGGCCAGTTCCGTCTCGTACTCTTCGATGGCCGCAAAGGAGGCCTCCAACGCCGAGCGACGACCCAACTCCTCCTCTCCTTGCAACTGACAACCCAGGTCTGCCAGGTAATTGACTGCTGCCAGGGCTCCCGCAATTCCCTCGTGATTTTGCGTACCGGTCATCCATTTGTCAGGTAGTGCGTTTTCTGCCGGTCGAACCTTGTAAGCGGTCAATTCTTCCAGCAACTCCCGGCGGCCCCAGCAAACCCCAACATGCGGGCCGAAGAACTTATACGTAGAGCACGCCAGGAAGTCACAATCCCAGGCTGGCACATCGATCAAGCGGTGCGGCGCGTAATGGACCGCGTCCAGAAATACCAGCGAACCAGCGTCATGAGCCCAGCTACAAATGTCCTGCACCGGGTTAATTCCACCGGAGGCATTTGATGCACAACCAACGGCAACCAGCCGCGTCTTTTCTGATAATTTGTTTTGCAGTTCCTCCAAGTCCAGCGTGTAGTCATCCGGTCGCAGACCGACAAAGTGGACCGTAACTCCGGCATCCTCAGCAGCCAGCACCCAGGGACTCACATTGGCATCGTGATCGAGTCGGGGCACTATGATTTCATCGCCTGCAGACCAGTTTCGAGCCAGTGAGCGAGCCAGGGCAAAGGTCAACGATGTCATGTTGGCACCAAACGCCACTTCCGCCGAATCTTCCACTCCAAGCAGATCGGCCAATGCGCGATGTGCCTCGGCCAGCATCAAGTCACTTTCCATGCTGGTCGGAAAAAGCCCACCATGATTGGCATTGCAATTACTTAAGTAACGGACCATCGCATCAATCACACGCTGCGGCACCTGGGTCCCGGCCGGGCCATCTAAAAAGATCGCTGGAGCATCGTTCACCATCCGTGAGAGTGCCGGGAACTGCTGCCGACACTGCTGAATTAACTCATTCGTCAGTTGCATGAAGACCTTCCCTTTTGTAGCAAACCGTTTAGCACTTTAATTACTCGGACACCTGCGGAGGCCGCTGGTCAATAAATCGTCTTCCCTTGGCTTCAAACCTTGGCAAGGTTCCCTCGGGTACACATTCCACGATCACCCGTAAACCCAATCGCAACTGAAACTCTTCTGCCACGCGATCCGGGTCTGATAGAGAATCTTCGATTTCCACCAGCAACTTATCCATTTCTTTTTCACGGCTGACGGTAAACCGATACTCAGCCACCTCTGGAAAACTGCGGACGATCTGTTCGATCGAACTGGGAAAGACATTGACTCCACGAATCACGATCATATCGTCGGCGCGGCCCAACACGCCACCAGGCAAGAACACGAAACGATCTGGTCCTTTTCCGCCATAAACCGGACGAACCAGATCCCCGGTCCGATAACGGATCACGGGATTTCCCGTGCGGCCCAAACTGGTCAACACCAGCTCACTTAACTCTCCCTCCTCCGCCACTTCCCCACTGGTAATGGAGATAAACTCTGCCAGGAATTCACTCTCGATCACGTGGACTCCTTCTCCCTCCGGATCGGCATAGCCCCAGGGCCCCACTTCGGTGGCTCCCGTGTGATCAATCAGGCGCGCTTGCCAGGCAGTTTCGATCCGCTGGCGGACTGCTGGAATCGAGCCACCCGGTTCACCAGCCACGATTAGGCAACGAACCGAACTGGCCGTCAAATCAATCTGGTGTTCGGCCGCAACCTCTGCCATATGCAAAGCATAAGTCGGGGTGCAGAACAACAAGGTAACCTGTTGGGATTCAATCAACTCCAGGCGTGCCAGGGTACTAAGTCCACCACCGGGAACCACCAGGGTACCGCGGGCAGCGGTCGCTTCATGGGCACTCCAAAACCCAATAAACGGGCCGAACGAAAAGGCCAGCAAGGCGCGGTCAGCCGCCGTCACTTCGGCAACGTCCAGCACGTACTGCCAGGTATCAAGAAACCATTGCCAGTCAGCTGCCGTGTCGACGACGACCAGGTGGCGCCCGCGAGTTCCCGAGGTCCGATGAAAACGAACATAATCGTCCAGTGGAAAGGTGCGGTTGCTGGCCACACCAGTAGTCGCCTCGTCCCCTGCCAACTCTTCCTTGGTGGTAAAAGGTAACTGCGGAAGTTCTTCCAGTGATTTCAATGGCAACGGACTGGCTGACAACTTGTCGGCATAAAACTGGTTCGCCGGCAATATCTCGGCCAGCAACTGATTCAGCCGCGCAAGCTGATGTTGCCCCAATTCAACACGGTCCAGTTGTCGTAATCGACAACGTGTTTCAAAACTTGTTTCAGCCATAGCCGCATCATACGATTTCACTGTCCCCAGTAAAAGGGACTCCCCCGTACCGTGAAAAGGAAACCCCTATTCTGGCTGAGCTTCACCCTTCTCGGGTTCCCCATAACCGCCACCACCGGGTGTTTCAATGACCAACCGGTCCCCCGGCTGAACCGTAAATTGTGCTTGTCCACTTAACGACTCTGCAGGCCCCGCATTCGGCAACAGGCTATTACGACCAATGGCTCCACTTTGACCTCCTGCCAGGCCATAGGGTGGCCATTCATTGCGCCGATTTGTCAGCAGGGAAACCTCCAGCGTCTCGAGGAATTCCAGTTCTCGAACCACACCATTGCCGCCAGAAAACTGCCCTGCTCCACCGGATCCACGGCGAATGGAGAATTCCCAGAGTCGTACTGGAAACCGCTGTTCGATAATCTCGGGATCGGTCAGCCGGGTGTTAGTCATATGGGTGTGGACCGCATCCGCACCGGGGCCTCTGCCAGTCGCTCCGGCACCGCCACAAATGGTCTCGTAGTAACCAAACGACTGGTTACCAAAGACCAGGTTGTTCATCGTTCCCTGGCTGGCCGCCGCCTGGCCCAGCGCTCCCAGCAGGACATCGACCACGCGTTGCGAGGTTTCTACATTTCCTCCCACAACGGCGGCTGTTTCCTCGTCACAGGATCCTGGCGACGGGTTGAGCAGGCAATCGGGGAGGCGCAACGTAATGGCAGACATCACTCCCTGGTTCAAGGGAATTTCCTCCGCCAGTAAACAGCGCATCACGTACATCACCGCAGCGCTCACAATCGCTCGATTCGCATTCATGTTCCCCGGCAAGACAGGGTCAGTCCCAGCAAAATCGATCGTCGCTTCGTCACCCGCGACGCTAATTTCTACTTCGATGCGTGCGCCATTATCAAGGTGATCGTGAAAGTGATATTGGCCGTCGTCCAGGCGCCGCAAAGCAGCTCGCATCTTTTGATCGGCAGCGGTCTGAATATGTTTCATATAAGCCTCGACCACTGACAACCCGTACGTCTCTACCAGTTTCATCAGGTCACGCGCGCCCTGGTTGTTAGCTGCAATCTGGGCTTCGATGTCGGCCACGTTCTCGGCAACGCTACGGGTCGGATAGGGACCTGCCAGTAGCAGGTCAGTCAGTTCAGCCATCTTTGGCTGACCCTGGTCAACGACTTTAAAATTCCGGATCACTACCCCTTCTTCTGCCAGGTTCTTCGAAAACGGCGGCATTGAGCCGGGAGTCACACCACCAATCTCTGCGTGGTGTGCACGGCTGGCAGTAAAAAACAGCCGGCGCTCACCCGTTTCATCGTACACCGGGGTTACCACGGTAATGTCCGGTAAATGGGAACCGCCACGATACGGATCATTCGTAATAAACACATCCCCCGAGAGCATCTGTGGATTGTCCTCCACGATGCAGCGGACCGTTTCGCTCATCGCACCGAGGTGCACGGGGATATGGGGCGCGTTGACAACCAGGTCACCAGCAGCGGTAAAAACGGCACAACTAAAATCAAAACGCTCCTTAACATTCACGCTGCAGGAGGTATTTTGCAGTGTAATTCCCATCTGCTCCGCAATTGCCGAGAACTGGTTGTTGAACACTTCCAGCAATACGGGATCGGCGGCGGTGCTGGAAATTTCTTCAGACACCACTCCACAATCAGTTAACACCAGTTCGCCACCACTATAGACTTCGCCCTGCCAGCCCGGATCGATAATCGTGGTAGACATTGGTTCCACCACGATGGCAGGACCTTCGAGCCGCATGCCAGGTTGCAGGTCTGCCCGCACGTACACCGTAGCTGCCACCTGTTGGCCATCCACGTAGAGGGGTGACGTGCTGGCAGCCGGTAATGGCTGGGGTGCAGAGGGCTGCGAGGATTCCATCTGGACTCCCGATTGGCCAGTTACTTCGACGCGAATCGCCACGATCTCCAGCGGCCGATCCGGTGTGCGATATCCATACAAACGCTCGTGTTCCAGTTCATAACCGTCGGCAAACGTTCTCGTTTCAGAGTGTGCAATTGTCAGCGAGTTTTCCAGCCCCACATAACGAAGATCTAACAGGTGACGAACTTCTATATGCTCGGCAAGAATCCCTTCCTGTAGAACTTCCGCGGTCAATTCCTGCTCCAACTGCTGCAGCAGTGGCTGCAGATCAGCAACCGCTGCTACTGAATATGACCGGTAAATACCGACCGCACGATGTCGAGTCACATCAGCCAGGCCAATTCCACGGGCACTGAGAATACTGGCGTCTGGATGATTGAGAATCTGGCGAATTCCCAATTCACGGGCAACGGCGCAAGCGTGTTGAGGTGCGGCGCCGCCGAAGGTGACCAACACGTGATCTCGCGGATCATACCCCCTGGCAACCGAAATGGACCGAATCGCCTGGGCCATGTTATTGTTGGCAACCCGCAAGAATCCGGCTGCCAAGTGATGTGGATCATAGTCCGCGTCACTGGCTTGCAAAATCTGTTCCGACAACGATTTCAACTGTTGCTCAACGGTCGCTGTGTCTAGCGGAAAAGGAAACTGGTCTGGCAAGATACGGCCAACCATCAGGTTCATATCGGTCACTGCTAGTGGACCGCCACGACCGTAACAAGCCGGGCCAGGGTCAGCACCGGCACTGGCCGGTCCAACGGTTAAACGCATACCATCAAAACAGCAAACCGAACCGCCACCGGCAGCTACCGTTTCTATCGCCATCATCGGCGAAACCACTCGGACACCGGCTTTTTCAGCTTCATATTCCAGTTCATAGTCTCCTTCAAATCGTGAGACGTCGGTGCTTGTTCCTCCCATGTCAAAACCGATAGCCCGTTCAAAACCGGCCGCTCGGGCAACTCGCGAAAATCCCACGACTCCACCGGCCGGCCCTGAAAACAGGCTATCTTTGCCTGCGAAAGAGTCAGCTGCCACCAGGCCACCGGCCGACGTAAGCAGATGCAGCGAACTGCCTGGCCCCAGTGAGGATTGCAGTCGGACCAGGTAGCTGCGCAGGATCGGATTCAAGTAAGCATCGACGACTGTCGTGTCACCGCGACTTACGATCTTGATCAAGGGAGCTAGTTCGCTACTACGGCTAATCTCAACAAACCCCAAGTCCTGGGCAACCCGTTCAATCAGTTCTTCGTGTGCGGAGTTTGCATAAGCGTTGAGCAAGCAAATCGCCAGTGATTCGATTCCCTCGGATTTTAATGCAGTCAGTTGTTGGCGTATCTGCTCTTCAGATGGCGATTGCAAAACGTCACCTGCACCACTGATCCGTTCATCAATCTCGGTCACCGCTGAGAACAAGGGGGACGGTTTAACGATATCCAAGTTGAATAATTCGGCTCGATCCTGGTAACCAATTAGCAGCACATCCGCAAATCCCCGGGTGGTCACGAAAGCACAGGCAGCACCGCTGCGAGTCAGCAGAGCATTCGTGCCCCGGGTAGTCCCCAGGCGAACGGCGACCGGCGGAATCGGCGCATCACGACCAATGCCTAAGAGGTAACGAATCGCAACCAGGGGCGATTCTTCATCAGAATACAATTCATAGCGACAACCGACCAGCGAATCATCCAGCAACAGCGGTGGGTCAACGTGCAACTCTCCTGGCTGACAGGTCGAATCAACGACCTGGCTTTCACCAAGCACTTCTCCCTGCTCTCCTAGCAACCGTAACCGATAACCTTGCCAGACACCGGCCGGATCGGCATCACGACGCGAATCAACGATACAGCTGCCAGCAGATCCGGCGGCAGCCAACCCCTTGATGACCCCGGAACTGAGTACTTTTTGTGATCGCAATGAACCGTTCGTGTGACGGGCAAAGCAATCGGTAAAGGTACCACCCACATCGATCCAGAATTGCCACGGTGATTCAGTCATGCTGGGTCATCACCTCGACAGCATTGATCAGACCGGG
>CAZXJC010000673.1:0-4391 GCA_964640885.1 uncultured Pirellulaceae bacterium
GCTTGATCGTCAAAGAACCGCCTCCGAACTCACCGCCCACGAACCACCAGAAGTCATAGTTCCCGAAGGTAGTGAGATACTGGGACAATTTCGGCGTTGGCACGTAAAAATCAAAACGCGTCTGGTTATTAGGCTGCCACAACAGCCCGCCTACGGGCAGCAGTTTGATTCCATTTCGATCGAGATAGGCCATCCCTAACCGCAGCTTAACGGCCGGCGTTGCCTGCCAGTGGACCAGACCCTGGCCGAGGAACCGAATACTTCCTGTGGTTAACGTATTAAAATCGGTAAAGACACCAATCCGCGCTCCTAGCTCAGTGGACCAAGTCCGCGTCGGATCCGAACGCCATCCCGCGTCCAGGTACGCGCTATACGCCTTGCTCGGCAGATCGCCCGAATTTGGTGGAAACGGACCATCCCAAAGGTGCAATCCGAATGAAGGGGCTACATAAAACGGCTGCCCCCGCCGAAGGAAATTTGGAATCGCAAAAACGATCGAGGCATCAATATCACTAATGCCGACCGATGAACTCGACCCACCTCCCCCGAGCCACGTATAACGCACTCGAGGCCCCTGCAAGAAGCGGATCTTCTCTCCCCAAAAAAGATCGCCGTCCGCATCACGGGGAATTATTTCAAGACCGGGCGCTGCCCCTTCCCCCGCTGCACCATTGTATGGTTGGCCCTGCCAGGGATCGGAAGTCGGTGGTGCCAAGCCACCCGAACTTCCCGGCGCTGCGAAATTCGGGGCCTGGGGTGCGCCGGAAACCGCCGGCATCGTGGAGTCCAACAGCGACGGCGGGTTATTGCTAGTGGGAGCGTTTTGAACGTAAGGATCGGCACCCTTGGGAAGGCCAATCTGAGCATTGGGCGTATCAGGGATCGCTGCGCCGCCCGCATTCTCCTGTTGAGCAACGCGCACCCGCGGCTGACCGACAGCTGACGCTGTCGTCATCAGGCAAAAAGCCGTGATTAATAGCCAGTAACGGCCGGGACGAAACTTCACCGGTTCTCCTCCTCTGTGCAAGCAGCCACCTAAACTGCTTCAGGGCCCCGGTAAATAGCAATTCTGAAGTTAGCGGTCAAGAGACATTTATCTCTATTTGCCAGTCCGCCACTGCGCCTGGGCAGCGCCTGTCTTAACTGGCAACAATTCCAGGCTGATGGGCTCGCTCCTCGCCTCTCGATCAATCGCAAGGGTCAGCACGTGAGAGCCGCGTGTGAGCTGCAGCGTCATCTCTGCTAGCAATTCAGCTGGTCGACCATCAACCCAGAGGGCAAGGCCCTTAACCTGTGGACAGGATAGCCGAACAGTGCCGGCGGTCGTGACCAGTAATTCCGCGCGTACAAAGCTGGTCCGATTTACTTCTCGGTGAGGCTTAAACGTTGCCAACTGATCTAGTGGTAAGAGACCGGCGACCGTGCTGTATCGCGAGTCCCATTGCAACAAGGGGTCATCCCCCGCGGCCGTATCGAAGCTGGTTCGATTTAGTCGTCGATTTGCCTGGGGGCTAAAGATCAACGACTGCCATCTTCGGACAACCTGCTCCTTGCCAACGGAAAACTTCCCCACCTTTCCGAGTTCAGACAGAAACCGCACCAGGTGAACCAGTTCCACCTTAGTGAGGCTATCCACAGTACCATCTGGCATGAGCGAACGACCCTGCTTAGATTCCTCGCTCGCCTCGAGCGGAATGGTTACCGCAACATCTTCCGCATTTCGGAGCACCACCTCCGTCTTGGTCTTGCGCACAGGAATACCATTAACGACCTTACCTTCGTCGGTGAGCACTTGGAGGGCGTGAAAATTCTCCTTGACCTTTTTGTTTGGAACTAGCAGCGACTCGACCAGGTAGTCCACGGGAGCGCTACCACCGACGCTTATGAGGTCCGGCCCGACTTTACCTCCGGCGCCTCCAATGGCATGACACTTCATGCACAAGAGTCCCTTGCGCCTATAGACCGCTTCCCCGAGAGCCGCCTGGCCATTCTCTTGTACGGCGGTCAACAATTCCTTCATCAGCCCTGCATCGAGTTTCCAGCCGCCGGCCTGCAGATCCCCCGCTCTACGAATGTGCGCAATCAGTTCTTCCGATGGCCTGCCGCTGGCGCGGACGGCTCGGACTAACACTTTTGCGACGTCCCCATCCAATTTGACATCACCCAGCGCGGTACCAAGCAGTTTTCCTGCATCCTTACGTGAATTCAATTCCCGAATCACCTCGCCAGGATCAAAACCTTCAGGAGCCTCTTGCAGCAGTTCCACGGCCAGCTTCGCTCCACCGGCGGGTGCGATACGCGTCAAGGCATTGATCGCTGCAACGCGATCTGCAGTCGGACGACCCTTAGCGGCCAGTGCTTGAACCGTTTTCGTGGCCCGCGGATTCCCAAAGGCCACCAGCGCTTCGATTGCTGCCGTGCGAACGGCTTGTACCTGGTCAAGGTCACCAGCTATCTTTTCCACAATCGGCAATTGCTCGTTAACTTTCCATAAACCGCTGGCTTCCAGTCCAATGGCCTGCAACCGGACGTCTTTTGATTTAATCAGTTTTTCGACCTGCTTCAGATCACCACTGGGACGAATCCGCCGTTGTCGGCTGGTGACCACCAGCGAGCGGAGTATTTCTACCTGCCTGCCCGCTGAAATGCTTGTTTCTGGATCAAGGGCCAGCTTCAAGAGTTGCCCCATTTCCTGGGGTCCGCCAAGCGACGCAATGGCCGCCAGCGCGTCCTCCGTTTGCTCACGGTCCAAGGGTTGATTACGAATGACTTTCATCAGGACCGGAATCGCTTCACGCGCCTCCACCGCTCGCAAAGCGAATACCCAGTGTGGTATTTGACTGTCAATGCTAAGTTCTCCGGAAACGACAGCCGGCAACCAATGCTCCTTCAGGTCCCGCATTGTCTGCCACAGTGCGAAATCCAAGAACCGATCCATCGGCTGATCCAGTACCTTAAGCGCTTCCTGGGCGGATTCAGGGCTCTTCAGGCGGGCCCAACCCCTGGTGGCCTCAAGCCGGACCCTCGGGTGGCTATCCAGGACACCAGCCTGTAAGTATTTCCTTAACGACGCTTCGTCAGAAGCAGGCGTGGCAACGCCGGTCCCGAGCCGAAAGTCCTCGATCCATTGAGACACAACTCGCATGGCCGCTGCCCGTACCCGGTGGTCCGGCGCCTGCACTAGTTCACCGAGATAAACCGTATCGATCATATTTAGACACTGGTATACCCAAAGACCTTCCAGCCGGTCGTGCCAGTAACCGTCCTGTTCTGGATCCAAGCCAGCCAACCAGTTGGCCAGTTCCGACTTTACCTCGGCGACCGGCCGCTGTTTCAAATCCAGCTTAGCGTGAAGTCGCACCCATTCCTCTTTACTGCTCAGTGCAGCCAGTAACTCTTTTGTTGGCGCCGCCACGATCCCCTTCTTCTTGACCAGCGGCCTTTTTTTGGCGGAGATCCTCCATATCCGGCCGTGCACATGGTCGCGCCGTTCATCCCTAAAATCCACCTCCCCGTGTTGGATGATCGGGTTGTACCAGTCGGCAATATAGATCGCACCATCGGGACCCATCTTCACGTCGATCGGCCGAAACGCCCCATGATTGGATTTGATCAACTCCGTCTCCTGTCGCGACGCATACCCGGCACCATCTTCCGTCACCACGAAACGGCAAACACGATGAGCGCGAAAGTCATTCGTGATCATATTGCCCTGCCAGGACTCAGGCAGGTGACCGCCTCCGACAATTTCCAGTCCGCAATGCTTGGGGCTGCCAGGATTCAACCCTCCCACAAATCGTTTTGCGCCGGGGGCCGTGACGAACACGGAACCCGGAAAAACATAATTTATTCCCTCTCGATATGCCCCATCGGTTGCGAACGATTGGCCCCAATGATCGAAATGATGGCCCCATGGATTGACGAAGCCGCGGCAAACAATTTCCAATTGCATCGTATCTGGCCGAAAACGCCAAATACCCCCACCACCTAAACGCTTCACACCGTAGGGTGTCTCGATGTGGGAGTGTATGTAATTTGACTGATTCATGTAGAGTGCTCCGTCGTGGCCCCAGCGGAGCGTATGGAGCAAGTGATGCGTGTCCTCCGATCCGAACCCGGAGAGGATAACCCGGCGCCGCTCCGCTTTCCCATCTCCGTCCACATCTTGCAAATGCAACAGCTCCGTGCTGTTGACGACGTACGCGCCCCCGTCTCCGGGGACAACCCCGGTCGGTATTAGCAGGTCGTCTGCAAAGACCGTAGTGAGATCTGCCCGCCCATCACTATTACGATCCTCGAGAACAAGAATCCTGTCGTTGGCTGTTGCCCCCGGCTTGATATGGGGGTAGACGGAACTGCTGGCAATCCAAAGCCTCCCTTCTGCATCAAAA
>CAZXJC010000674.1:0-5572 GCA_964640885.1 uncultured Pirellulaceae bacterium
AGTCGTCGGCCTGCCATTGGAAATCGTTCCCCTGACAAACCCCTTTAAATTGAAAGTTGGTAATACCCTGGGTGTCCGAGTCCTGTTCAATGGAAAACCACTAAATAACGCACATCTTGGCTGGGCGCACGCCAACGAAGGGAATGAGCCACGCGGCACCGTTCGAACTGACAAGCAAGGAGAAGCCTTGATCCCACTGGCACAATCAGGATTAATCACCATTCGCTTAACCCACATGACACGCCCCAAAACAAAAGACTACGAATGGGAATCGTTCTGGAGTACGCTTACGTTTTCATTACCTTAACCTGCCAACTCGCCGGATTCGGTAAGATACCCTGCCACCTGAACTCCCTGGGTAACGCCAGCAGCGCAAAAAAACCGGCCACCACGTCGTCTCGTGATGGCCGGTAAGTTTCGTTCGTTTTAAAGCTTAATTAAACGCGAACAATTTCATATCCCTTGCGACGATCGCGAGCAATAAAGGATGCTGCCTGCTCGTCACCAAGAATCTTCTCGGCCTGGGGATCCCACTTAATAACGCGTCCCAGGCGGGCTGCGATAGCACTTAAATGACAAGTGCTCATCGCCTGCACGTGCGAGAAAGCATCGGAAACCGGCAAACCACCCTCACGAATACAACGATAGAAGTTGTTCTTGTGCCCTTCATGGGGCTTACCCTTGTAGAGGCGATTCACATCTTCTTGCGTGTAGAGGTCTTTGTCCCATTTTTCTTCGATCGGTTTACCCGCAATGGTACCACGACTGACAAAAATGCGACCCTTGGTTCCTTCAAAGACAACGCCATTGCGGCCCTTGCTGGTAACATCCATCGTGATGCCGCCGGGGAACTTACACTTCACAGAAAAATCGTGTGAGGTGTTGTACTTATCGTCTTCCAGTGTGTAGCCATCTTTCATTTTCACTGGGTGCTTGCAACCACGGCCATCGATCTCCAGGGGCCCCTGGCCAGCACCATTCTGTTGAATCGCCCATTGAGCAATGTCAACGTGATGAGCTCCCCAATCGGTGAACTTACCACCAGAATATTCATACCACCAGCGGAACTGGTAATGACATCGTTTTTCCCGGTAAGCAACCGGTTGCACCTGTCCCTGCCACATATCCCAGTTAAGCTCCTTGGGTGGCGTAGCCGTGGGCAAAGATCCACTTGTCGGCGAACCGTTGATACCAACAGCAATATTCTTGATGTCGCCCAGCAGTCCCTTTTGCACCATGTTGACGGCGCGGAGAAACTTGTTGCGATCACTGCGCTGCTGAGTTCCTACGAAGAAAATCTTGTCCTTATGCTTTTCACAGGCGCGGCGGATCAGTTGATTTTCTTCCAGGGTCAACGTCAGAGGTTTTTGGCAAAAAACATGTTTGCCAGCTTCCAATGCCTCAATGGCAATCTTGACATGCCAGTGGTCCGGCGTGACGACACTAACAACATCAATATCATTCCGTTCCAGAACTTTTCGATAGTCACCGTACGCATCCGCCTTACCTTTGCCAATACGACCATCTTTCTTGGCTCTTTCAGCGTGCCTGGAATCGACATCACAAACTGCCAGGATGTCGCCAAATCCGGAGTGCCCACGGGCATCACCAGAACCCATGCTACCCACGCCCACGCAACCAATTCTGGGTCGGTCGTTCTTAGACTGGTTGGCAAATGCTTTTTCTGTCCAGGTAAAGTACGGGACCGCAGCGGCGGATGTCACTGCCGCTGACTTCTTCATGAAATCACGTCGCGTTGTTTGTTTTCGCTGCATTAATGTTTCCTCTATCGATAACAGGAGCTGTAAATAACTGAATTACTCTTTCAGGAGCCATCAGTATAAACGCTCAGCCAGGAAAAAGCATGACTCCCAGCAACCGCGCGGACAGTTTTTTGCGATGCCAGCAGAGAGTGAAATCCAAGGGGAAACTGCTCTTACGGAGAGCCTTCAAAGGCAATTTCCAGGCTTCCCAGCTAACGCCGACTCACTTTTCATTGCGCAACAAGCGGCGTCGATCGACCTCTTTGAGAAGCATTTTTCGCAAGCGAATTTGGGTGGGCCTAACCTCAACCAACTCGTCGGCTTCGATATACTCCAAGGCCATTTCCAACGACAAACGTCGGGGCGGCTTGAGCAAAATATTTTCATCACTGCCACTAGCCCGCATATTGGTCAGCTTCTTTTCCTTCATCGGGTTTACTGGGAGATCATTATCGCGGCTGTTCTCACCCACAACCATTCCTTCGTAGACTTCATCTCCAGGCCCCACGAACATGTCTGCACGTTGCTGCAAACCGTGCAACGCAAATCCGACAGCTTTACCGGTCGACGTCGAAACCATCACACCATTGTTGCGCTTGGGAATTTCACCCTCAACAGCTCGATAGGCCTCGAACCGATGGTGCATAACAACCGTCCCTTGGGTCGCGTTAAGCAAACGAGTTCGCAGCCCAATTAAGCCACGTGCCGGAATTGAAAAGACCGCTCGCGAGTACTCTCCGAGCGAATTCATCTCCAGCAAACTTCCCCGCCGATCTCCGATCGCTTCCATCACTGCCCCAAAACGATCTGTCGGCACCTCTACGTTAAGCGTCTCAAATGGCTCCTGTTTTTTACCGTCAACTTCCCGATAAATCACTTGCGGCTTGCCTACCGACAACTCATATCCTTCCCGACGCATTGTCTCGATCAACACCGAAAGATGCAGCACTCCTCGTCCAGAAACGGCAAATGTCTCGGTTCCGTGAATCGGCCGAACACGCAATGCCACGTTCCGCTCTAACTCTCGCAACAGACGTTCACGAACCTGGCGTGTCGTCACATATTTCCCATCACGCCCCGCAAAAGGTGACGTATTGATTGAGAAAACCATCTCCAAAGTTGGCTCGTCCACTGTCAGACGGGGTAACGGACGGTGCTCATCTTTGGCACACAACGTGTCTCCAATCTCCACCGTCTCCAGTCCTACTACCGCCACCACATCACCAGCCGTGGCCTGCTCAACTTCAACTCGGCCCAGGTTGTCAAAGACATACAGTTGGGAAATCTTACCTTCTACAACACGGTCATCTGTTTGCAATAAATCGACTGTCTGCCCCTGCTCAATCGTGCCCGCCTGGACCCGACCGACGGCAATCCGCCCCACATACTCGGACCAGTCCAGCGTCGTGACTAGCATCTGCAACGGCGTGTCCTGTTCCACTTCCGGTCCCGGCACTTGTTCCAAGCCCATATCCAACAGGGGACCCATTGAATCTCCTGCCACTTCCGGATCGTCGGTAGCATACCCTTCCTTGGCAGTCGCAAACAAAAATCCAATGTCATCTAACTGCTGGTCAATCCCCATTTCCATTAACAACTCAAACGTCTCGTCCAAGACTTCCAGCGAGCGGGCGGCACTGCGGTCTATCTTGTTGACCACAATAATTGGCTTAAGGCCGCATTGCAGTGCTTTCGAAACCACGAAACGTGTCTGTGGCATAGGACCTTCCGCTGCATCAACCAGGATCACTGCTCCGTCCGCCATCCCCACCACGCGTTCTACTTCGCCGCCAAAATCAGCATGCCCGGGGGTGTCAATGATATTGATTTTCACACCCTGGTAAGGGAGCGCAATATTCTTGGCCAGAATCGTAATGCCACGTTCCCGTTCCAGGTTATTGCTGTCCAGGATGCGCTCCCCAGTCAACTCTGCATCGCGAAACTGGCCACTTTGTCGCAGCAAGCAATCGACCAGGGTCGTTTTGCCATGATCGACATGGGCAATGATAACAATATTACGGATGTCGTCTCGTCGGATCATAATCTCAAGTCATCAGAGGGCTGGGAGAAAGGTCGCACATTCTAGCGACTACAGGGGTTCGACAGTAGGGCAATTGCTCTTACATAAGAGAAAGAAGGGCTGGAATGCTGCACCGCTTTATACAGGCAACAAACTATCACGGTCGCTGATCATGATTACTCACTACGGCGGGTAAACATGATTAACCGCACCTCCATCACCTGGCCCCCTGGCTTTTTGAGTGCCTGAAGCACTAATTTCCCTGTGCCCTGGGTTAACTCCAGCGAGCCTAAATTAAGTGGCTTGAAGGTCTTCACGTAAGACTCTTTCCGTTGCACGCGATCTTCCCTCGCACCACGCAGAGGTGGATCGTGTGCCTCCGCGACTCGGCCACGAAGGGCAGCGACCCCTGAAACTCTTGGATTATTGTTCTTGAAACTCAGCTCAATACTTGCACCCACATCTTTCTTGGGACAGGCATAATAGATTTCCACATCATAGATTCCACTCGAGGCAACATCCACATCCCAGCTAATCACATCTTTCGTGTTGATCCAGTTGGTGAAGTAGGAACAGTTTGGAAATTTATTTGATCGCTTAATTTCCCCCGAGGCGACCGCATCTCGGACAGGCAACTGAGTGTACTTCGAGCCGGGGTGGCCAACTACGAAAGGCCGTGGTGGCTGCTTCAATCCTGGCAAGAACGTCCGACTCCAGCCTTCCTTGGCCCGTCGCAGCTCGAGAGCCACGGTGGAATGCAGCTTCGAGACATCCCGTGTTTGCCCCGGGTCATTCTGCATGTCATAGAGATTCCCCTGGTGATCCAATCGAAAACGTTGGGTTCGCACGCTGACACGATCTCGCCAGTGCGAATAGATAGTACGGTCAGGCCACCGCTTAACCGAACCGGTCAAAAGCGGTTTCAAACTGACTCCGTCGAGTGGTTTCTTACTAGCAACACGAATGCCAGCCAAGTCCGCCAAGGTGGGCAGCAAGTCGATGGCGGCACTAATCTGTGGAACCTTTTGACCGGCAGAAATCTTACCCGGCCAGCGAATTAAAAGCGGACTGCGCACGCCACCCTCGTCGGTCGAACCTTTGCGTCCCTTCATGCCGCCGTTCCAGCGTGCGCCGTTGGGACCATTGTCACAGAAGTAGACCACGATCGTATCGTTGCTCAGTTTTAAAGCCTCAAGCTTGCTCAGGATACGGCCGACGTTCCAGTCAATATTCTCACACATGGCCAGCGCCGCCCGGACGTGCGGAATGTTTTCCCGCTTCGGGTCACGGTTATGCATGACCAGATCCTTGCTCTTGAACTTGTCCCACCAGCGATCAGGCACCTGCATTGGAGAATGAGGCGTATTGTAAGGAATGTAAACAAAGAATGGCTTCTCTCGATTGCGCTCCATGAAGGCCATCGCCTTGTCAGTAAGGTCATCGATAATAAACCCCTTGCCTTGAACAATTTTTCCATTGTGTTCCAGCATCGGGCTGAAGTAGTTACCCCAATGCCCCGAGCAAAATCCATAGTATTCTTCAAAACCACGCGAGTTGGGGTGATACGGATGCTGCATCCCGTTATGCCATTTACCAAAGGCTGCCGTCGCATAGCCAGCCGCCTGAAAGGTCTGACCAATTGTCATCTCATCCAGGTTGATCCGCTCACCACCGGCTGAAGTACTGTAGACACCGCTGCGGGGATGATAACGGCCTGTTAAAAACTCAGCACGTGTCGGAGAACAACCCGGGCAGACAAAAAATCGGTCAAATTGAGTTCCGGCTCGGG
>CAZXJC010000675.1:0-7606 GCA_964640885.1 uncultured Pirellulaceae bacterium
ACAGAGTTTTGGTATGATGGTAACCACCGTGGCAAGTAACCATCTCAAGCCCTGCAGATCAACTCCCTATGGCTCGCGCAACGCTCTCTGAATTAAGTCGCTTGTTTTTGAAGCTGGGAATTTTTGGCTTTGGTGGTCCGGCAGCTCACATCGCGACCATGGAAGAAGAAGTGGTCCATCGAAAGCGCTGGGTCGACGAACAGGAGTTTCTCGACCTGATCGGAGCTACCAACCTGATTCCCGGGCCCAATTCAACTGAGTTGGCCATCCATATCGGTTACCACCAGCGCGGCTGGCCAGGACTGTTCGTGGCTGGCAGCTGCTTTGTGTTGCCCGCCATCCTAATCACCAGCGTCTTTGCCTGGCTCTACGTCGAATATGGGCAGCTGCCCCAGACAGCACCACTGATGGCTGGCATCCAGCCAACTGTACTGGCCATTATCCTGATCGCTGGCTGGCGACTGGGCAAGAAAGCACTCCGCGGAAAATTATTGCCGGCCATCGCATTAGTCGTCGCTGTGGTTTCCTTGTTTTTGCCGGGGAAAGAAGTGATTATCCTGTTGGGCAGTAGCGTAATCGGGGCGCTGCTAATCAAGCCGCGTGCTAACCACTCTCCTCCAGCCACTAAGAAGCCAAAACCTTCTCAACCAGCTACTGGCTCAGCCGCCATGCTGGTCTCGGCAGGTACGGCGACAACAACTGCCACCGGGCTAAAAACGGGTACGGGCGTTAGTGTGGCAGCCACGGCCGGTGCTGGGGTGGCCAGCACTTCTCCATCCGTAGCTATGATCGGATTAATCTTTTTAAAGGTCGGTGCCGTCTTGTATGGTTCCGGCTACGTGTTAATTGCCTACCTGGAAGGAGAGCTGGTTCATCAGCGCGGATGGCTCACGTCTAATGAATTGCTGGATGCGATTGCTATCGGGCAGTTTACTCCTGGTCCGATTCTCTCGACCGCCACCTTTATTGGTTACCTGGTGATGGCAGAGCAAGGTCCGTTGTTTGCTACTGCCGGTGCGGTCACTGCTACGATCGGGATTTTTCTGCCCGCTTTCTTACTGGTTGGCATCACAAGTCCCTGGGTCAGTAAGCTACGGTCTCACCGGACTCTTTCCAGGTTCCTCGATGCAATCAATGCGGCCTCGATGGGTTTGATGGCAGCGGTCGTCTTGAAACTGGGAAAACCAACACTATTCCCCGAAGACGCGTCCAGTTCCTGGACGACTCCCTGCCGATTGTTGATCGTCGGCCTGGCCATGATCCTTGTCTTTCGCTACCGGGTTAGCCCCGTCCTGGTGATTGCCAGTGGCCTAGTGCTGGGCCTGGTACTGGGACAGTGGCTAGTCTAAATCATGAATCAATTTGACCATCAACGGCACAAATCACCGTCGGACCTCGAACGCCCCCGTCCGTTAGTGCTGGCTTGCCCGCAATTACACAGTAATGTGAACCTCTCACGGATTGTTCGGGCCGCCAGTTGTTGTGGTGTCCAACGGTTAATCACCTGCGGAACGGCGAAAGTCGATCCTACTATTTCGCGAGGCAGTGCAGAAAACTTGAAGCTGGAGATACGACGCAGACTGCCACCCGTACTAACAAAACTCCGCGGTGAAGGCTACACACTCGTAGGCCTCGAGCAAACGACCAATTCACAGAACTTACAGACCTACCAGTTTCCGCATCAAACGGTCCTGGTCGCAGGCCATGAGCGGCGCGGGCTGGATGAAAAAACGCTCCAGTTGCTCGACGCCACAGTAGAAATTCCGGTCTATGGTCTGCCGTACAGCTACAACGTAGCAACAGCGACGGCGATGGCCCTGTACGAATACTGTCGCCAGTATCCAATTGGTTGAGGTGAGCAAAGTTACCCGGCTAGGACTTGAACCTAGAATGAGGGAATCAAAATCCCTAGTGTTACCGATTACACCACCGGGTAGTGAACGCACATGAGGCTTCCATGCACCTCAATACTTTACGTTTTTCGGCCATGTGTCACAACGGCGAATGACAATTGTTCCAGTTCAATTGCCAAATCGACGCCGACAGTCTGCACGTGCTCAGGTAGGGTAATCGTCACCGGAGCAAAATTCAGTAGCCCCTTGATCCCCGCAGCCACCAGCCTGTCAGCAACTTCCTGGGCCGCTACCGCGGGAACCGCGATCATGCCCAGTTTGATCTCCAGTTCCTTGACCTGGTCAGCCAAGGTGTCCATAGCGTAAACGTCAATTCCCTCTACTGTCTTGCCAATTAACTGGTCATCCACGTCAAAAGCTGCCGCAATCCGAAACCCCTGGCTGGCAAAGCCGCGGTACCGCAACAAAGCTCGTCCCAAGTTTCCAATCCCAATCAACGCTACGCCCCATGGCTCGCTAGTACCCAGGATCTGTTTAAACTCGACAATCAACTCCTGGCAGCGATAACCAATACCCGGATACCCGAATTGCCCGAAATAAGCCAAATCTTTGCGAACTTGGGCAGCCGTTACACCAAGTAATTCACCTAGTTGAGTCGAGTTTGTCGTCTCCTGGCCGTCCCTGACCAATTGTTGTAACTCGCGCAAGTAAAGACTCAAACGACTAACAACTACCTTGGGCACAGCAGCAGTAGGGTTTGCTTCCGGCGGTTTCCTACTGGAATCACTCATAGTCCTCAAACCTTCCACGGGGCCCCATGCCAGGATCTCGCAGGACACCCCGGAAAATGATAGCAGCACGGCCCTTCTGAAAGCCGCACCGCAGCGCGTCCACTGTAAACCGTCCTCTCCTGGGCGGCAAGCATTTGCTGACAAACGCCATGGCCTAGTTTTAACAGTCAGTACCCGAACAACCAGTTCAGCCGGCAAACCGTGGCTTCCGTCACAGTTAGCACGAACGATCCATACAGCCCTATTACCTTACTTATCTTTCCTATTTTACTCGATATTCTCAACGCACGTCCTTTCTTTGGACGATTCAAGTGATGCATAAACCATATATAGCCTCTTTATCCTATTTAAGTTAATTAGCTCATTTTGACGATAAAGAACGAGAACCGAGAGATATGTCAGACAGGAAGCGTGCGGCATGCTGGATCATGTCGCGCATTGGGCAGGACGCTCTGCAACGTGGAAAGACGAACGGAATGAGGCGGTACAAACCTTCCCGGAAGCCGCAGTTTTTCCTGAACCAATCGAAAGAGATGCGGGGAAGCAGAGACTAAAGGAGAATTTTGGACTATGAATATCCGACTTAGAATGACCGGCCTGGTCGTCCTGCTGGCTGTAGTTTGGTCGGACACTAGTTTTGCTGCCTACTGGGGTGGGGGAAGTGAACCGGGCTGTCAAGCAGACAAGACCGTCACCTCCTGCTGTGCAAAACCAACGTGTCACACCGTAATGAAAACGCGACGCCAGGTTGTCTACGAGAAGCAGCAGCAGACCTGTTATCGAACCGTTTACGAAACGGTCTACGAAGATCAACAGGTGGACTGCGTCAAGTACGTCCAGGAAACCCGTTACCGCAACTGCGAGTACACGATCTGCAAGCCGATTTACGAAACACGGTACCGAACTTCTTGCAGCACGGTTCGCAAGCCTGTCTGGGAAACCAAGACTCGCGAAATCTGCTACACCGTTTGCAAGCCGGTCTACGAAACTTGCCAAAAAACAGTCTGTTACACGGTTCGCAAACCGGTCTGGGAGACGAAAACACGAGACGTCTGCTACACCGTCTGCAAGCCTGTCTACGAAACCCGTCAACGCAGCGTCTGCTACACGGTCTGCAAACCCGTTTGGGAAACCAAGACACGGGAAATTTGTTACACCGTCTGCAAGCCTGTTTGGGAAACCAAGACACGGGATATCTGCTATTACGTTCGCAAACCGGTCTACGAAACGTGTGAACGTGAAGTCTGTGAAGTAGTCTGCAAACCGGTCCATTACACCAAGACCGTGCAAGTCTGCAGTGGCCGCTGGGAAACCCAATACAGCGAACGTCCGGGCCGAGTGGTTCGACGACGAGTCCAGGATCCCGGTTGCTGGACGTGGGATGACTGCAGCAAGCGTTGTGTCTACGTACCAGGAAAATGTCGAATCGAGGAATTCCAGTGTCCTCCCCGACAGATCTGCAAGCGTGTTTGGGTCCCCGAGGTCCAAAAACGTGAAATTCCTTGCGTACGTTACGAACGACAAGTGGTAAAGAAAACGATTCCGTATACCGTCTGTCGTTACGTACGAGAAAAAAGGACCAAGACCTGTACTTACCGCGTCTGCCGCATGGTGCCAGAAAAACAGACCAAGACCTGCACTTACCGCGTCTGCCGCATGGTTCCCGAAAAGCGAACCAAGACCTACACCTATCGTGTCTGTCGCATGGTTCCTGAAAAGCGAACCAAGACCTACACCTACCGTGTCTGTCGCATGGTTCCCGAAAAACGGACCAAGACCTACACCTACCGTGTCTGTCGCATGGTGAAGGAACAAGTGACTAAGAAGATTCCCTACACGGTCTGCAACTATAAAAAGGAGACCTGTGTCAAGAAGGTCCCCTACACGGTTTGCAAACCGGTGAAGTACACCAAGACCGTACGTGTTTCCAAGTGCGTCCCCAAGACGGTCCCCTATACCGTCACTCGGTGCGTACCACGGGTCGTCTGTGTCCAGGTGCCAGTCACCTGCTGTTCACCGGCAGGCCATTTGCGTCGCAAGCTGTTATCACCACCCTGTTGTAACTAACCCGACGCGCTCTCTGCCTTAGAATCGATTAAGTACAAGAGCGGTGGTCCTCAGGGACCACCGCTTTTTTTGTTTTCTTCTTCCACTGCTGCCATTTGCAACAGCCACAACAATGCGACGAAATCGTATGCGGCGTGGGCCACAACAACGCTAAGCAAGCTACCACTAACCCAGTAGACCATGCCCAGGTACAACCCAATCAGAAAGGCAAACAGAGCGTAGGCCGTGGTCAGCCAGTGACAGAGACCAAAGAGGACTGAAACCAGCACCAGTGCTACCCACGGTCCCGCATCACCTCCCCGCCGGTTAGCCAGCCAATCCTGCAACACACCACGAAACAGCATTTCTTCGCCCAGGCCGGCAGCCAGCGAGAGCAGCAACAGTCCGACCAGCGACGCATTCGCAAAAAGTGGCACTAACTGCTCGTCAACCAGCTGGCACAAGCGGCGCACCGGTCCCCAGGGCAAACGGCGCGTGACCGCCAGTATTCCCAGCATCGGAACCGCAGCCAGTAGACCAATACCAGCTGACTCCATCGTTTCCCAGGGAGTTGCCCCTGGCAGGTTCTGCCAGGCCGGTTGCTGTAACCAGTAACCTAGTCCCAGAGCCACCAGGACCAGGGAAGCCTCAAAAAAAACTCCTACTCGGACAATACTGGCCGGCTCGTGGAGGGCGGATTCGAGGTCTTCGCAGGATGGTTCATTCACGCTATGGTCTCGACTACAAACCGGTGGAGACGGTTCAAATCAGGGGTTCTGGAAAGAAAACCCGTACTCGCAGGCTGCTAAGGCGTTATCATACTACCATCTTGCTCCTACTGCCGAGGCCAATGGTCCCGGAGTCAATCGAGCAAGGGCCCGTGCGTCGCACCCAGTGAGGGGTTACTCGATGGACAAAACTAGCTGGTCTCGGAACCTATCCCAATACGCCTGGCCGGCGCACGTCCAGCAAGACCGGAGCCTCCAAGAAAAGTTATCAGCGCTAGTGCTCCTCGGACTGGCCGCCTGCTTTATTTTCATCGGCACGGGTCTGGTAGAAGCCCAGCAGGAACAACCGGCTGCTACGCCGCCAAAAGTATTAACCGCTGCAGAAAAAAAACAGGTCATTCGCTGGATCAAGGACCTGGGTGACCGGCGATACGCAACACGGCAACAAGCGCAAACCCACTTATTGAGGCTGGGGTGGCCAGCAATTCCCTACCTGCGCCAGGCCCACCGGGATACAAACCCGGAACGGCGTTTTCGCGCTCGACAACTAAGCCAGGAAATTCGCCACCGACGATCCTATCGGGAATTCCAGCAACTGGGAAAACAAGCGGACCAGGCTATTAACCTGGACCAGGCGATGATTGCGATTGCCCGCATCATCGACCCCCTGGTGGACGACGCGAATCTCAACCGCCAACTGGACCGGTTGGCCAGGGATGTGCGCAAGCAACTGGGACCAAATACCACACCCGCAAAGATTGCCCCAGCAAAGGCAGTTGCCGTCATCCAGCAAGTGCTCTTTAAACAGCATGGTTTTACTGGGGCAATAGCCAACTACGATCATCCCAATAACAGTTCGCTGGCACATGTCCTCAAGACTCACAAGGGTCTACCGATCCTGTTGTCACACGTGGTAGTCTCGGTAGGTGAGCGGGTTGATTTACCCTTTGTAGGAGTTTCTGTTCCTGGACGCTACATGGTGAAATACGACGGTACCCGGGCCCCCGCCGGAACGCCACAGCAAGATATCCTGCTCGACCCCTTTGGGGGAGGAAAAATTTTGACCTTGGAACAACTACAAAACATGATCCCTGGGCTAGATCGCGAAACGGCCCTTGCTGCCAGCACCAAACGAGAGACGATCGTTCGTATGTTGCGTAACTTGGAAGCAGACTATCTGGAGACTGGAAATCTCGAGGCGGCCGAGCGAACGGCCAGCTACCGCTGGCTTGTCGATCGCTAGCAGGTCATCCTGGGGCTTCGTGATGTGAAAAAACTCGGCAGAGACAGCTAGAAGGGTTAGCAATTGACGCTAAGCCTTTACGGTGTTAGACTTAAAGACTCGACAGGATCCTTCGGCTGAGTGACTAATCGCCCGAGGAGAGTTTCCTGTTAGCCCCTTCCCAAGCGGATTTGAGTTACCCTGTCGAGTTCCCTCTTAAAATCCCCAAATCTGCAAATATCATTCTATAACAAGTATCAGTCGTGACACGCCTGTCGATTCGTACTGTCCGACATATCGAGGTCCAGAGAAAACAACTATGACAAGCAACAAAAAGAAATCCCGCTTGGGAAAAATGACTTATTATTTCGGTCAAACACGGACCGATGGACGCAATGCCAGCAAAGAATTGCTCGGCGGAAAGGGAATCAATCTTGCCGAGATGACCGGTATTGGTCTGCCGGTGCCTCCTGGCTTTACGATAACCACCAAGGTCTGTGACGCCTACTACCAGAACAACGAAAAACTACCACCTACTCTCTCAGCCGATGTAAAACGCAACATTGCCACGCTGGAAAAAGAACTTGGCAAGAAGTTTGGAGACCAGCAAAATCCGCTGCTGGTTTCAGTCCGTAGTGGCGCCGCCGTCTCAATGCCGGGAATGATGAATACGATCCTCAACCTGGGCTTGAATGACATCTCTGTCAAGGGATTGGCCGAGGGAACGAACAACCCACGATTTGCTTACGATGCTTACCGACGTCTAATCAACATGTTTGGCGATGTCGTGATGGAGATAGAGCACAAACTCTTCGAAGCGGCTTTCAGCAAAATCAAAAAACAATACCGGGTCAGTGACGACACGGATGTTCCCACCGAAGGGCTCATCGAACTTAGCAAGCAGTACATGGCTGTCTACCGAAAGCATGCCGGGCATTCCTTTCCACAGGACCCGTACCGTCAACT